>NZ_WWCX01000059.1:0-38197 GCF_009857655.1 Duganella vulcania | reverse complement strand
TGGGCGGCCGGCACGGCGCGGCACTCACCGCGCGCTGGTCGACACCTGCCCCAGCGCCTGCTGCAGCGGCTGCGCCTGCGGATTGCTGACCGCGCCGGTGGCGATATCGCGCGGCGACAGCGCGCGGCCGTAGTAGGCATTGGTCAGGTCCTGGTTGAAGCGGATGTCGTTGAGCCCCACCGCCACGGCGTCGCCGAACAGGCCCCTGGTGCCGCTCCAGGCCACCACGTCGCCGGTGCCGGCCGTGCCCTGCGCCAGCGTGGACCAGTTGAGCACGGTCAGGCCGGCGTCCGCGCTCAGGGCGAAGTTATTCTTCTTCATGAACTCGCTGACCGCCTTGTCGTTGTTGAGTATCATCGCGATCGGCCCGCCCTCGGCGCCGATCTGCAGGCCCAGCGTCAGGCCGCCCAGGTCGTAGAACGCCGGGCCGGTCCAGGCGCCGTCGGGACGCTTGAGCAGCAGCAGTCCGGCGCCGCCGTGCGCGCCCACGCCCAGCGCCGCCTTGCCGTACGAGGGCACGATCAACACGCCCTTGGCCTGCTGTAGCAGTTGCTTCATGCGGGGCTCGGCCTCCAGTTGCCGCACCACCGACAACGCGTCGCTGACGCGCTGCGTCGCGTTCTGCGCCGGCTTGGCGGCCATGTCGGCCGGCCCGGCGCGGGCGCCGGCATCCTGCACCACGGCGGCGCCGGCCATCAACGCGATCGCGCAGGCCAGCGCGGCGCTCCTTGCTTGGTATTTGAAAGGCATGGCATTCTCCTCTGATGGGTGATCGGGGTGCGCGCGCGACGCGCGCCAACATCATGCTAGCGCCGCGCGCCAGCCACCGGACCTGACCTGCATCAAGCGTGCGCGCCACCGAACCACATGGCGCGCCGTGGGTCCAACGTTTGGCGGGACAGGACGTCCTGCCGACGCCGCCACATCCGTCTATCCAATCGCCATCAGGAGAGCCGACATGAACGAGACCACCAAACTGGAAAGAACCGCCTGGAAATCCTACTTCGACAACGTGTCCCGGCTGTTGGACGGAAAGCGTGTCGAAATCGAGGTGGCCTCGCTTGCCATCGGCAGCCAGATCGCGGCCGAGTGGCTGCCGGCGCTGGGCGTGAGCTACGATGAGCAAACCGACCTGCTGGCCATCATGGCCGAAGGCTTGAATCACCTGGTCCGCCATCCGCGCGAGGTGTTTGTCCAGGCCGAGGGGCGGGAACTGCAAACCATCAGCGTCACCGACGATGACGGCGCCATCCAGATCATCCGGTTCAGGGAAGCGCCGCCATCGCCGGCGCCATGACGCGCGCCCATGCGGAGAAGATGGAAGGATCGCCAGCAGGCAGGCCGCTGGCTGGCGCGCAGGCTGGGGGCCTACGCGGGGCGCGGCGATGCGATCGTGCTGGCCTTGCCGCGCGGCGGCGTGCCGCTGGGCTACGTCATCGCGCAGGCACTCGCACTGCCGCTGGACCTGCTTTCCCGAATATGCGGTCTGCTGGAGCGGGCCTGGAACGGCGCCGCGGTGCCGGAATGACGCAGCAAAAAGGGCAGCCACAAGGCTGCCCTTCGCCGGAGCGGGGAACGATGCCGGCGACGGCTCAGCGCACGTCCAGCAGCTCGACGTCGAAGACCAAGGTGGCGTTCGGCGGGATCGGGCCGGCGCCGTTTTCGCCGTAGCCCATGTTGGCGGGCACGATCAGCGTGCGCTTGCCGCCCACCTTCATGCCCTGCACGCCCTCGTCCCAGCCGGGGATGACGCGGCCACCGCCCAGCGGGAAGCTGAAGGCTTCGCGGCCGACCGAGGAATCGAACTGCGCGCCGTGCTGCAATGGCGCGTTCGGCTCGTACAGCCAGCCGGTGTAGTTGACCACGGCGGTCACGCCGGCCACCGCTTCCTTGCCGGTGCCAACCACGGTGTCGATCTTTTGCAGCGGCGTGGCGTTGGCGGCGGCAGCGGTAGGCACCGGCGGCTTGGCGCGGTCGCAGCCGGCCACGGCCAAGGTCAGGGTCAGGCCAATAACGCAGGAGGAGAGCATTTGTTTCATGATGTTCTTTCTTCGATGGTGGCGACAAAGCAAAAAGGGCAGCCACATCGGCTGCCCTTCTACATACTGGAGCGGGAGAAGAGTCTCGAACTCTCGACCTCAACCTTGGCAAGGTTGCGCTCTACCAACTGAGCTACTCCCGCGTGGAGTTCAAATTGTCTGGAGGCGAGGATCGGAGTCGAACCGACCTAGACGGCTTTGCAGGCCGCTGCATAACCGCTTTGCTACCTCGCCAGAGGAAACTTTTGACCAAGATGCACAGCGGGGTTACGCGCTGCGATCCGAAATTCTGGAGCGGGAGAAGAGTCTCGAACTCTCGACCTCAACCTTGGCAAGGTTGCGCTCTACCAACTGAGCTACTCCCGCATTGGAGTTACATTTTTTACTGCGCCAACCAATTTCCGGAGAAACTGGAGCGGGAGAAGAGTCTCGAACTCTCGACCTCAACCTTGGCAAGGTTGCGCTCTACCAACTGAGCTACTCCCGCATTGGAGTCCAACATTCTAGCAGCTGACTGCGATTAACGCCAGTGCTACGTGCTCTTGATTACTTGGAGCGGGAGAAGAGTCTCGAACTCTCGACCTCAACCTTGGCAAGGTTGCGCTCTACCAACTGAGCTACTCCCGCTTCGTCGTCATCAACAACAGGCCAGCATTATAGAGGATTTGAGCAGTCTGTCAATGGCAAAAACTTTGACGAATAAAAAAGATTGAATATTGTTTATCCCGTTTTACAGCTGGCCGGATTTTTCCTTGATCAGCGGCCAGGCCAGGCGCAGGTAGTAGAACATCGACCACACCGTCAGCACGGCCGCCACCTCCAGCAGGCGCGAGCCCCAGAACTGGGTGTCGATGGCGCCCCACAGCACGTCATGGAACAGCAGCAGCGGGATGGCCATCATCTGGGCGGTGGTCTTGATCTTGCCCAGCGAGCTGACCGCCACCGATTTGGAGGCGCCGATCTGCGCCATCCATTCGCGCAGCGCCGAGATGGCGATCTCGCGGCCGATGATGATGAACGACAGCACGGCGTTGGCGCGGTCCAGCTGCACCAGCACCAGCAAGGCGCCCGCCACCATCAGCTTGTCCGCGACCGGATCGAGGAAGGCGCCGAAGGCCGAGGTCTGGTTCCAGCGGCGCGCCAGGAAACCGTCGAACCAGTCGGTGACGGCGGCGATGATGAACACCAGCGTGGCCGCCAGGTTCTGATCCGCCACGGGCAGCACATTGGTGGGCAGGTAGTAGACGCCCACCACCAGCGGAATCAGCGCAACGCGCAACCAGGTCAACAGTATCGGTATATTGAAGGGCATAAGCTCGGAAATTAGTGCGGCCGTGAAAATTGTTAATGCGCCGCTAGTCTACCTTGCCGACGCACATTAAACCAGCGCACTGTTGCTGTGCAGGTAACTCAGTGTAATTGGCGGTAAATCTCTTCCGCCAATGCGTTCGAGATGCCCTCGACCTGTTTGAGGTCCTCGACGCTGGCGTCGACCACGCCGCGCAGGCCGCCGAAGCGCGCCAGCAGGCGCTGGCGGCGCTTGGCGCCGATGCCTTCGATCTCCTCCAGGCGCGAGGTCTGGCGCGTCTTGGCGCGCTTGGCGCGCATGCCGGTGATGGCGAAACGGTGCGCCTCGTCGCGGATCTGCGCCACCAGCATCAGCGCCGCCGATTCCTTGCCCAGCTCCTGCGACGGCCGGCCGTCGACGAACATCAGCGTCTCCAGGCCGACGCGCCGCCCCTCCCCCTTCGCCACGCCGACGATCAGGCTGATGTCCAGCCCCAGCTCGGCGAACACCTGGCGCGCCATCTCGATCTGGCCCTTGCCGCCGTCGATCAACACCACGTCCGGCATCACGCCGTCGCCGTTGGCCACCTTCTCGTAGCGGCGCATCAGCACCTGGCGCATCGCCGCGTAATCGTCGCCGGGCGTGATGTCGTTGATGTTGTAGCGGCGGTATTCGCCGTTCTGCATCTGGTGGTGATGGAACACCACGCACGAGGCCTGCGTAGCCTCGCCCTGCGTGTGCGAGATGTCGAAGCATTCCACGCGCAGCGTATCGATATCCTCCGGCTCCAGCTGCAGCGCCTCGACCAGCGCGCGCGTGCGCGATTGCTGCGAGCCCTGCTCCGACAGCAGCCGCGCCAGCGATATCTCGGCGCCCTTCTGCGCCAGCTCCAGCCATTTGCGGCGCTGGTCCTGCGGCTGGAAGATCAGGTTGATGCGGTGGCCGCACTGCTCCTGCAAGGCCTGCATCAGCGCCGGGTGGTCGAATTCGATATTCAGGATCAGCGTGCCGGGGATGAACTTCTCGGTGTAGTGCTGGACCAGGAAGGCGGCCAGCACCTCGACCTCGATCGGCTCTTCCGCGATGGCGGCGGCGTCGCCGATATGGTTGGGGAAGTAGGCGCGGTCGCCCAGGTGGCGGCCGCCGCGCACCATGGCCAGGTTGACGCAGGCGCGTCCGCCCTGCACCAGCACGGCGATGATGTCGACGTCGGCGTCGCCGGTGGTCTCCATGCTTTGCTGGTGCAGCACGCGCGACAGCGACTGGATCTGGTTGCGCACCGCCGCTGCCTGCTCGAATTTGAGCTCGGCCGCGTAGCCATGCATTTTCTTTTCCAGGTCGTCCATCACCTCGCTCTGGCGCCCGCGCAGGAAGCGCGCGGCGTTTTCCACATCGAGCTTGTAGTCTTCCTTGCTGATCAGGTCCACGCACGGCCCGCTGCAGCGGCCGATCTGGTGCAGCAGGCATGGGCGGGTGCGGTTGGAATACACGCTGTCCTCGCAGGTGCGGATCAGGAACACCTTCTGCAGGATCTGCATCGATTCCTTGACCGCCCACGAGCTGGGGAACGGGCCGAAATACTGGTTCTTCTTGTCCACCGCGCCGCGGTAGTAGACCATGCGCGGCGCGTCGCCGCCGGTGATCTTCAGGTAGGGGTAGGATTTATCGTCGCGGAACAGGATGTTGAAGCGCGGGCTCAGGGCCTTGATCAGGTTATTCTCAAGGATCAGCGCCTCGGCTTCGCTGTGGGTGACGGTGGTCTCCAGCCGCGCGATGCGCTCGACCATCATGGCGATGCGCGGGCTGCTGAGGTTTTTCTGGAAGTAGCTCGACACGCGCTTCTTCAGGTCGCGCGCCTTGCCCACGTAGAGCACCTTGTCGTCGGCGTCGAAATAGCGGTACACGCCCGGCAGGTTGGGCAGCTTGGCCACGGTGGCCAGCACTTGTTCGCGCGGATCGGGCGCGGCTTCCAGTTCAGTCATGCTGTTATTTTCTCACTGCGCTTGTTCAACGATGACGAAGGCGACGGCGTATTCCTCTTCGTCGCTGACCGTCACCTGTGCCGACAGCTTATGCTTTTCCATGAATTCCTTCAGCACGCCGCTGCACACGATCATGGGCTTGCCGCTGGGCGCGTTGAGCATCTGCGCGGCGGGCCAGGTCATCGGCATGCGCATGCCCAGGCCGATGGCCTTGGAGAAGGCTTCCTTGGCGGCGAAGCGCGTGGCGACAAAGCGGATGCCGCGCGCCGCGTTCTTGGCCTTGCGCGCCAGGTACTTCTCCATCTCCTGCGGGCCGAGGATCTTGGCGGCGAAGCGGTCGCCATTGCGCGCCAGGGCCGCCTCGATGCGCGGGATCTTGCAGATGTCGGTGCCTATCCCGTAGATCATTTTCGTGCGCCCAGGCGGGTCGAGACCATGATGGCCTTCATTTCGCGCACGGCGTTTTCCCAGCCGGCGAACACCGAGTGTGCGACGATGGCATGGCCGATATTGAGCTCGGCGATTTCCGGAATGGCGGCGATGGCTTGCACATTGGTGTAGTGCAGGCCGTGGCCGGCGTTGACCTTCAGGCCCTTGGACACGCCATACAGCACGCCGCGATGGATGCGTTCCAGTTCGGCGGCCTGCTCGGCGCCTTCGGTGTCGGCATAGCGGCCGGTGTGCAGCTCGATCACCGGCGCGCCGATTTCAGCGGTCGCGTTCATCTGTTCCTCGTCGGCGTCGATGAACAGGCTGACGCGGATGCCTTCGGCCTGCAACTGCCTGACGGCGGCCTGCACGGCGTTGAAGTGGCCGGCGACATCGAGGCCGCCTTCGGTGGTCACTTCGGTGCGCTTCTCGGGCACCAGGCAGACGTCGGCCGGCTTGATGCGGCAGGCGAAGTCGATCATCTCCTGCGTAACGGCGGCTTCCAGGTTCATGCGGGTGAGCAGCTGCGGCGCCAGCGCGATCACGTCGGCGTCCTTGATGTGGCGGCGGTCCTCGCGCAGGTGCAGCGTGATGCAGTCGGCACCGGCCTGCTCGGCCAGCAGCGCGGCGCGGATCGGGTCCGGGTAGGTGGTGCCGCGCGCGTTGCGCAGGGTGGCGACGTGGTCGATGTTCACGCCAAGATCGATGATGGTGCCGGAGGGTTGCAGGAAGCTCATTGGTTTATACCGTTTATCAGGTTTATAACTGCATCAGGTCGATCAGGATCTGGCGCGTGTTCAGCGGCGCGCCGCCCAAGTGGTGCGCAAGCAGGAAGCGCATCAGCTGCTTGCTTTGCGCCTGGGTGGCGGCGTCCTGGTAGTCTTCGCGCTCCATGTCGAGCAGCGTCTTGCCGGCCACGCGCGGCCACGGGTCGGCGGCGCGCTCGGGGCGCGGGCCGCGTTCCGGGTCCACCACGTAGACCACGTCGGCCTGCACGGTGCGGCGGGTGTCGGTGCAGCGGGTGAGCTCGGCGGCGACGCCTGTCTCTTTAAGTAGGGCCCGTTCGAATTTTCTCAAGACGATGGGGGCCGGTTCGTTGTGGGCGAGCTGGTTGAGCGTGGCGACGTAGTGGTCGAACAGGCGCGGGTGCGCGTCGTCGCGCGCCAGCAGCTTGACCAGCAGCTCGTTCAGGTAGAAGCCGCACAGCAGCGCGGTTTTCTCCAGCGGCAGCATGCCGCCCACCCATTCGGCGTCGGTCAGCGTGCGCAGTTCGGATTTGCCGACCCAGCTCGACGACAGCGGCTGGAAGGTCTGCAGCACGCCGCGCAGCTGCGAGTGCGGCCGCTTGGCGCCCTTGGCGATCAAGGCCACGCGGCCAAAGTCGCGCGTGAACAGATCGATGATGAGGCTGGTTTCTTTGTAGGGATAGCTGTGCAGGACGAAGGCCGGCTGGCCGGCGACCTTGGTGCCGAAGGTGCGCTCGCGCGACGGCGCGCGCGGGCGCTTGGGTGGCGCGGGGGCGGGCACCACTTCACGCTCCGCCTCAGGCGCGGGTGCCGCTGCGATGTCGGCGTCTAGCGTGGTGGTGGACATCGCCCCTCTTTATTCGTAGCCGTAGGCGCGCAGACCCGCTTCGTTGTCGGCCCAGCCCGATTTGACCTTGACCCAGATCTCCAGGTACACCGGGCCGCCGAACAGTTTTTCCATGTCCAGGCGGGCCTGGGTCGACACTTCCTTCAGGCGCGCGCCCTTGTTGCCGATGACCATGGACTTGTGCGTGTCGCGCTCGACCAGGATGGCGGCGAACACGCGGCGCAGGTCGCCCTCCTGCTCGAACTTCTCGATCAGCACGGTGCTGGTGTACGGCAGCTCGTCGCCCACCAGGCGGAACAGCTTCTCGCGCACGATCTCCGACGCCAGGAATTTCTCGCTGCGGTCGGTGATGTCGTCCGGGCCGAAGATCGGCGCGTTCTCGGGCAGGAAGCGCTTGATCTCTTTTTCCAGGCCTTCCAGCTGGAAGCGCAGCTTGGCCGACACCGGCACGATGGCGGCGAAGTTGAACTTGGCGGCGACCTGCTGGGCGAACGGCATCAGCGCGCCCTTGTCCTTGACGCGGTCGGCCTTGTTGATCACCAGGATCACCGGCACTTCGGCCGGCAGCAGATCCATCACCTGCTGGTCGGCCGGGCCGAAGGTGCCGGCCTCGATCACGTACAGGATCAGGTCCGACGAGATCAGCGTGTTGGTGACGGTCTTGTTGAGCGTGTTGTTCAGCGCGTTCGAGTGGCGGGTCTGGAAGCCCGGCGTGTCGACGTAGATGAACTGCGCGTCGTCATGGGTCTGGATGCCCGTAATGCGGTGGCGCGTGGTCTGCGCCTTGCGCGAGGTGATGCTGACCTTGGCGCCGATGAGCGTATTCATCAGGGTCGATTTGCCCACGTTGGGGCGGCCGACAATGGCGATGTAGCCACAACGGAAGTTGGCGGAGGTCGTTTCGGTAGTCATTTCAGTTCTCTTTTACTTGTTTGCTGCTTTGGCAGGCGGTGGCGACGGCTCATGATCAACCGCGGCCTCGGTCGTCTGCACGGTGGCGATGCCGGCCAGCTTGAGCTGGGCGGCGCGCGGCTTGGGCTTGCGGCCGGCGGCCGGGGTCTTGACCAACGCTTGTTCGGCCACTTCCAGCGCCAGCTTGGCGGCGGCCTGTTCGCCGGCGCGGCGGCTGCCGCCGCGTCCGTAGACCTGGATGCCCAGCTTGGGCACCAGGCATTCGATTTCGAATTCCTGGCTGTGCGCGGCGCCGTGCGTGGCCACCACATTGTACAGCGGCAGGGAAATCTTCTTACTTTGCAGGAATTCCTGCAGCAGGGTCTTGGCGTCCTTGCCCAGGGTTTGCGGGTCGACCGATTCCAGGATCGGAATGTAGAAGGCCCGGATCACGTCGCGCGCGGGGTTGAAGCCGCCATCCAAAAAAATGGCGCCTAACAGCGCCTCAAGCGTGTCGGCCAGGATCGAAGGACGGCGGAATCCGCCCGACTTCAACTCGCCCTCCCCCAGCCGCAGGAACTGCGACAGCTCCAGCTTTTGCGCGATCTCGTACAGCGACTGCTGCTTGACCAGGTTGGCGCGCAGGCGCGACAGGTCGCCCTCGTCGATCGCCACGAAGCGCTCGTACAGGATGGACGCGACCACGCAGTTCAGGACCGAGTCGCCGAGGAATTCCAGTCGTTCATTATGCAAACTGCTGTGGCTACGGTGCGTCAAGGCTTGCTGCAACAGGCCAGCATCCTGGAACGTATAGCCTAGACGGGTTTGCAATAACTGAAGATTCATTTGTTCTGTTCTGGTGTTAAACGTGTTTATTGGTCGGTCTTGGCCGGCGGCGGCATGCCGTTCTTGGCCGTGGTGCCCTGGTATTCCAACAGCAGGCTGGCCGGTCCGACCAGCGGGATTTTCTTTTCGTAGGCGAAGCTGATTTCCACTTCGCCGTTTTCCTTGCCGATGAGCAGATCCCGGCTGGTGATCGAGCTGATGTAGCCGGTGGTCGCGTTGGCGTCGAACGATTTCTGCATCTCCAGCACGGTACCGCCGGTGGCCTTGGCCGTGACGATGGCGTTCTGGATCGCGCGGTACTCGGTATAGGTCGGCACGATCTTGAGCGCCAGCACGCCGACGAAGCCCAGCGCGGCCAGCACGATGATCAGGCCGACCAGGGAAATGCCATCTTGCCGTTTCAAGCTTGCTTGCATCTTAGTCCCTTTCGCCGTGGTCCGCTGTTAGTGGATGCTGCCGATGCGGCGCAGGTTACCCAGGTTCATCCACACGAAGAATGCTTTTCCAACAATGTTCTTATCCGGCACAAAGCCCCAGTAGCGGCTGTCCGCGCTGTTGTCGCGGTTGTCGCCCATCATGAAGTAGTTGCCCTGCGGAACCACGCAGGTGAAGCCTTCATACTTGTAGGTGCAGTTTTCGCTGTGCGGGAACTGCTTGACGCCATCCAGGCTCAGCGTGGGCGCCGCCTCGTTGTTGAGGATGCGGTGGCTCACGCCGGTCAGGTTTTCCTGGAACTGCTTGTTGTAAATCAGGTGCTCGTCGTCGAGGTAATCGTCCAGCGGAGTGTACTTCACTTCCACCCCGTTCACCGTCAAGCGTTTGTTCTCATACGTAATCTTATCACCCGGCACGCCAATGACGCGTTTGATGTAGTCCTGGCTCATATCCATCGGATATTTGAACACCATCACGTCGCCACGCTGCGGGTCGTTGATCTGGACCACTTTCTGGTTCAGCACCGGCAGGCGGATGCCGTAGGTGAACTTGTTCACCAGGATCAGGTCGCCCACCAGCAAGGTCGGCACCATCGACGACGACGGGATCTTGAACGGCTCGTACAGGAAGGAGCGCAGGAAGAACACCAGCGCGATCACCGGGAAGAAGCTGCCCGAGTATTCGATCCAGGTCGGCTGGCGCAGCAGGTTGGCCTCGATGGCGGCACGGTTGCCCTGGTTGTCGAGCTTGATGCCGTCGGCGGTCAGCTTGGCGTTGCGCGCGTCGTACTCGGCCAGCGCGCGGTCGGCGGCGGCACGGCGCTGCTTGGCCAGGTAGAACACATCCAGGAACCAGATCACACCGGTGATCACCATCAGTACGAACAGGATTAAAGCAAAATTACCTAAGATCACTTGCAGGTTCATTTGTCGTCCACTTGTAAGATTGCCAGGAACGCTTCTTGTGGAATCTCGACCGAGCCCACTTGCTTCATGCGTTTTTTACCTGCTTTCTGCTTTTCCAGCAGTTTCTTTTTACGGCTGACGTCGCCGCCGTAGCACTTCGCCAGCACGTTCTTGCGCAAGGCCTTGACGTTCTCGCGCGAGATCACGTTGACACCGATGGCGGCCTGGATCGCCACGTCGAACATCTGGCGCGGGATCAGCTCGCGCATCTTGGCCGCGACCTGGCGGCCACGGTAGGCGCTGTTGGAACGGTGGACGATGATGGCCAGCGCGTCGACCTTCTCGCCGTTGATCAGCATGTCGACCTTGACCACGTCCGAGGTGCGGTATTCCTTGAACTCGTAGTCCATCGAGGCGTAGCCGCGCGAGGTGGACTTGAGCTTGTCGAAGAAGTCCAGCACGATCTCGCCCATCGGCATTTCATAGACCAGCTTGACCTGGCGGCCGTGGTAGCTCATGTCCATCTGCACACCGCGCTTGCCGATGCACAGCGTGATCACCGAGCCGACGTACTCTTGCGGCATGTACAGGTTGACCGTGACGATAGGCTCGCGGATCTCGTTGATCTTGGTGGTTTCCGGCATGCGCGACGGGTTGTCCACCTTGATCACGCTGCCGTCGCGCATCTCGACCTCGTACACCACAGTCGGGGCCGTGGTGATCAGGTCCATGTCGAATTCGCGCTCCAGGCGTTCCTGGACGATTTCCATGTGCAGCAGGCCGAGGAAGCCGCAGCGGAAGCCGAAGCCCAGCGCCTGCGATACTTCCGGCTCGTACATCAGCGCGGCGTCGTTGAGCTTGAGTTTTTCCAGCGAGTCGCGCAGCGCGTCGTACTGGTTGGCCTCGACCGGGAACAGGCCGGCGAACACCTGCGGCTGCACCTCCTTGAAACCAGGCAGCGGCTCCGGCGCCGGACGGGCGGCCAGGGTGACGGTGTCGCCCACCTTGGCGGCCTTCAGTTCCTTGATGCCGGCGATGATGAAGCCCACCTGGCCGGCCGACAGCTGCGGCAGCGATACCGAGCGCGGCGCGAAGATGCCAACGTCTTCCACCAGCTGCACCGAGTCGGTGGCCATCAGCTTGATCTTGTCCTTGGGCTTGAGGGTGCCGTTCATCACGCGCACCAGCATCACCACGCCGACGTAGGCGTCGTACCACGAGTCGACGATCAGCGCCTGCAGCGGCGCGTCCGGGTCGCCCTTCGGTGGCGGCACCTTGGCGATGATCGATTCCAGCACGTCTTCCACGCCCAGGCCGGTCTTGGCCGAGCAGTGGACGGCGTCGCCGGCCTCGATGCCGATCACGTCCTCGATCTCGGCGATCGCGGTCGGTGGATCGGCGTTCGGCAAGTCGATTTTATTCAGCACCGGCACCACTTCCACGCCCAGGTCGAGCGCGGTGTAGCAGTTGGCCACGGTCTGGGCTTCCACGCCTTGCGAGGCGTCGACCACCAGCAGCGCGCCTTCGCAGGCCGACAGCGAGCGCGACACTTCGTACGAGAAGTCGACGTGGCCGGGGGTGTCGATCAGGTTCAGGTTGTAGACGATGCCGTCGCGGGCCTTGTATTGCAGGGCCGCGGTCTGCGCCTTGATCGTAATGCCGCGTTCGCGCTCCAGATCCATCGAATCGAGCACTTGCGACTCCATCTCGCGTTCGGACAAGCCACCGCACAATTGAATGATACGGTCCGCCAGGGTCGATTTGCCGTGGTCGATGTGGGCGATGATGGAAAAATTGCGTATGTTGTTCATTAACAAATATTCAAAAACGGGTTTGAAACGACGGGGCGCAAATATAGCTCAACAGCTACGCGCAATACGAAAAAAGCGCTCCGAGCGGGGCGGTAATGCCCTGGCGAGCGCCTTGATGACAGCCACTGAAAGCAAAACGGAAGCTTTTCTACCCCCGCATTTTACCGGATTTCAGAGGGGAAAGGCCGACTTATGCAGTGCGAAATGCATATTGGTTAAGGCCCTGAGGCAAAAAATGCAGCCGAAGTGCTTATTTATTAAGCACTTCGCGCACTTTTGCCTCGTCAAGGAAGTAGTGGCACAACTCGGGCTGGGACAGGTCGGCGAACAGCACCGGCACCAGCTCGTCGAAGCGGGCCACCAGCGCGTCGTCGGCGTCGACATCGATCACGTCGACGGTGATGGGCCGCTCGGGCGTCTGCAGGCGCATCAGGGCGTCCAGCATGTCCTGGCAGAGGTGGCAGTAGCTGCGCGAGTAGAGGGTGAAGTGCATGGTCCGTGCGGCCGCCCGCCGCCGCCGTCCCCGCGTTCGCGGGAGCGACGGCGCGGCGGCCGGCTTCCTTACTTGGCGCTAGGACGCAGGGAAATGTACTGCGTCACGTCGCCGCGGCGCACCAGCAGCACCGAGGCCTTCTTCGCATCGAGCTTGGCCACGGCCGCGTTGAACTGCTTGGCGTCCTTCACTTCGATGTTATTCAACTGCAGCAGCACATCGCCCTCCTGCAGGCCGGCGCGGCCGGCCACGCCCTCGGCCGCATCGACCACCACGCCGCCGTCGACGCCCAGCTCCTTCTTCTGCTCGGCGGTCAGGTCGCTGACCTTCAAGCCCAGCGCGTTGGCCTTGACCGCCGCTTCCGGCTCGGCCTTGTTGCCCTTGCCCTTGCCAGCCTTGGCGCCCTTGTCCGCTTCCAGCTCGGCCACGGTCACCGGCAGGTCCAGCTGCTGGCCCTTGCGCCACACCGTCACCACGGCCTTGCTGGCCAGCGCGGTGCCGCCCACCAGGCGCGGCAGGTCCGACGAACGGTTCACCTGCACGCCGTTGAACTTGAGGATGATGTCGCCCGCCTTGATGCCGGCCTTGTCGGCGGGACCGCCCGGCTCGACCAGCGACACCTCGGCGCCCTGCGCGCTCTTCAGGCCCAGCGACTCCGCCACTTCCTTGCTGACTTCGCCGATCTGCACGCCGATGCGGCCGCGCGTGACCTTGCCGTTTTTCTTCAGCTGCTCCGACACGCGGATCGCCTCGTCGATCGGCACGGCGAAGGAAATGCCGTTATAGCCGCCCGACAGCGTGGCGATCTGCGAGTTGATGCCAATCACCTCGCCGCGCATATTGATCAGGGGACCACCCGAGTTGCCGGGATTGACCGCGACATCGCTCTGGATCAGCGCCAGGTAGTCGCCAGTGTCGCGCTGCTTGGCCGAGATGATGCCGGCGGTGACGGTGTTCTCCAGGTTGAACGGCGAGCCGATCGCGATCACCCATTCGCCGACGCGGATCTTGTCCGAATCGCCCATCACCAGGAAAGGCAGCTTGTCGCCCTCGATCTTGAGCACGGCGACGTCGGTGCGGGCGTCCGCGCCCAGCACCTTGGCCTTGAACTCGCGCTTGTCGGTCAGCGTGACGAACACCTCGTCGGCGCCGTCGACCACGTGGGCGTTGGTCATCACATAGCCGTCGGCCGACAGGATGAAGCCGGAGCCGACGCCGCGCTGCACCGGCTCGTCGGACGGCGCCTGGCGGCGGCCGCGCGGCGTGCCCTTGCCGCCGGGACCAGGCTGCGGCAACGCGCCGCCAAAGAAGCGGCGCAGGAACTCTTGCATTTCCTCCTCGCCCGACTGGCCGTCGGCACCGCCGCGTCCGCCCAGCTTGAGGCGTTCGGTGGTGCGGATGTTGACCACGGCCGGGCCGACGCGGTCGACCAGGTCGGCGAAGTCCGGCAGGCCGATGACGGCGCCGGTGACCGGCGCGGCGGCTGTCGCGGGCGCCAGGCCGAGCGCGGCCGGCGAGATCCATACGCTTGCGCTGACCAGCAGCGCGGAAAGAGTTTTACTACCAACGGAGAAATTATTTTTCATGGAAAGTATCGGTCTTTATAAAGTTCTGGAACGCAAGTGCCCCTCGGGCGAGTTGCGCGAGGCTAAGGCTAGCGTATGGTAAGCGAAAACGCGTCCGACGGCACACTTAACAATGCATTCCGTGCAAGCGTTTCAGGGCAGGATGACATCCGCCGGCGATTCCGCCGGGTCCGGCTTCGCCGGATCGGCCGCGCGTTCCGGCGCGGCGGCGGGCACGTAGACCGGCTCGGCGGCAAGACGGGCCGCCAGCGATGCGCCGAAGCCGTCGCTCAGCGCGCCGCTGGCCTGGTCGCGCAGCACGTCGCCCGTCAGGTGGTAGGCGCGCCAGGCCGCCTGCCCTTCCGCCGTGTCGAGCGCCGCCAGCGCCAGCTCGCGCTCGCTGTCCGCCAACTCACCGTCGGCCAGCGCCGAGATGTTTTCGTGCAGTCTTTTCTGGGTATCCATCGCGTATCCCGCCATGTCAAAACATGTCCACCGCGCCCTTCCGGGGCGTATTGCCGGACGCCAATAACACTTGCCATCATTCGCCCCTTACCAGCGCTTGTCAACTGGCAGGTCCAGCAAGGGTCGCAACTTTTCAGCGATGACTTCGCGGGCGCGGAAGATGCGGCTGCGCACCGTGCCGATCGGACAAGCCATGATGTCGGAGATTTCCTCATAGCTCAATCCCTCGATCTCGCGCAAGGCGATCGCGGTGCGCAAATCCACGGGCAAGGCATCCATCGCCGCGTTGACGGTCTGGGCGATCTGCTTGCTCGCCAGCATGGATTCCGGCGTGTTGATGTCGCGCAAATGCTCGCCATCGTTAAAGGCTTCGGCTTGTTCGGCGTCTGCTTCGGTCGACGTGGGCGTACGGCGGCCCTGCGTCGCCAGAAAATTCTTGGCGGTGTTGATGCCGATGCGGTACAGCCACGTGTAGAAGGCCGAGTCGCCGCGGAAATGGCGCAGCGCGCGGTAGGCCTTGATAAACGTCTCCTGCACCACATCCTCGGCTTCGGCCGGATCGTGGACGATACGCGACAGCAGGCGCATCAGCCGGCGTTGGTACTTAGCCACCAGCAAATCGAACGCCTGCTTGTCCCCATCCCGCACCCGGTCCACCAGCACCTGGTCACACTCACGTTCTGTCGTCACTCCTGCATCCCTCGGTGGCCTGCAGCGTGGCCGAACCCTTTATCCATATGTCTTTAGCCATATGCTATAGAGTTAGCTCGCTGCAAGAAGTTCACAGTGTTCGCGGTTTTA
The DNA here is from genome assembly GCF_009857655.1 of Duganella vulcania. NCBI lineage: Bacteria > Pseudomonadati > Pseudomonadota > Betaproteobacteria > Burkholderiales > Oxalobacteraceae > Duganella > Duganella vulcania. Next base: position 22,654 of record NZ_WWCX01000059.1, on the reverse strand, counting down.
TTTCGGCCCGGGCGGCGATGGCCCGGCAAGCCAGCGACAGGGCGCGCCAATCGGCGCGCGTGACGCTGTCGGGCAGCACCGCCACCACCTGCACCTTGCCGTCGCCATCGCCCAGCCGCAGCAACAGCAAGCCCGGCCAAATGGTCGAGCCGTCCAGCAGGCGCAGCACCACCCCTGTTTTTTGGTATACCGTCAGCCGCAGCTGGCCGACACCGGAAATATCAAGCTCCCGCGCATTACGGCATGGACGTCCGCGCCACAGGCCGAGCAGCCCTGCCAGCGCGCAGCTCAGCGGCGCGCACCAGCCCGGACAGGCAGCGGCCGACGCCAGCACGCCACAACACAGGCCGGCATGCAGCAGCCGCAGGCCGGACGAGGGGCGAACGATGACAGAGACCGCAATCGACATGACAGCCGCGCACGCTCAAACGGTACGTTTAACAACGGTACGTTCAATAAAAAACAGGGGATTACATTCGGAAGCGCCGGCCGCGAAGGCCGGGCAATTCTGGCGCCGGCGAATGCCGGCGCCGAATCCACGCTCACCCTGATTGGACAGGGCTGGCGTGGATTGGTTCAACGCGGGGTTGAACTTTTGCGGACTTTAGATCTTGCCAAACACCAGGCTGCCATTGGTGCCGCCGAAGCCGAACGAGTTCTTGACTGCATACTCGATCTTCATCGGACGGGCCACGTTGGCGCAGAAGTCCAGGTCGCAAGCGGGATCCTGGTTGAAGATGTTGATGGTCGGAGGCGACACCTGATGGTGGACCGCCAGTACCGTAAACACCGCTTCCAGGCCGCCGGCGCCGCCCAACAGGTGACCGGTCATCGACTTGGTCGAATTGATCACCATGTTCTTGGCGTGCGCGCCGAAGGTGCGCTTGATGCCCTGCACTTCCGCCACGTCGCCTTGCGGGGTCGACGTGCCGTGGGCGTTCAGGTAGTGCACCTGGTCGGGATTGATGCCGGCGTTGGCCAGCGCGGCAATCACCGACTTGCTGCCGCCGCTGCCATCTTCCAATGGCGAGGTCATGTGATAAGCGTCGGCGCTCATCCCAAACCCCAGCAGTTCAGCGTAGATCTTGGCGCCGCGCGCCTTGGCGTGTTCGTACTCTTCGAGCACCATCACGCCGGCGCCCTCGCCCAGTACGAAACCGTCGCGGTCCTTGTCCCATGGACGGGACGCGGTCGCTGGATCGTCGTTGCGGGTCGACAGCGCGCGGGCCGAGGCGAAACCGCCCAGGCCCAGCGGCGACACGGTCGATTCCGCGCCGCCAGCCACCATGACGTCGGCGTCGCCGTACTCGATCATGCGGGCTGCCACGCCGATGCAGTGCAGGCCGGTGGTGCAGGCCGTGACGATCGACAGGTTAGGACCACGCATGCCGTACTTGATCGACAGGTTGCCCGAGATCATATTGATGATCGAGGCAGGCACGAAGAACGGCGAGATACGGCGCGGACCGCGCTTGTCGTACTCTTGCTTGGTTTCTTCGATCAGCGGCAGGCCGCCGATACCGGAGCCGATGATGACGCCGATGCGATCGGCGTTCTCTTCGGTGACGACGATGCCGGAGTCTTGCACCGACTGGATGCCGGCCGCCATGCCGTAATGGATGAAGGTATCCATGTGGCGCGCTTCCTTAGCGGGGATGTAATCCTCGATATTGAAGCCTTTGACTTCACCGGCGAACTTGGTGGTGAAAGCTTGCGCATCAAACTTGGTGATGTTGGCAATCCCGGATTTCCCCTCGGTGATCGCGGCCCACGATTCGGCAACGGTATTGCCGACCGGAGTCACGGCGCCCAGGCCGGTGATGACAACACGACGGTTTTTAGAACCTCTCAAGCGATTCTCCTAAAGTCGATCGGGCAGAAATTACGCCTTGACGTGGGCGGTAGCGTAGTCGATCGCTTGCTGCACGGTGGTGATCTTTTCTGCTTGTTCGTCAGGGATTTCCATTTCGAATTCATCTTCCAGGGCCATCACCAGTTCCACGGTGTCCAGGGAGTCTGCGCCGAGGTCGTCGACGAACGAGGATTCGATCTTGATGTCTGCTTCGGCGACGCCCAGTTGCTCAGCGACGATTTTCTTAACGCGTTGTTCGATATCCGACATGTTATGGCTCCATTTTGTTTGTTACGGAAAGCGCGCATTTTATCAGGTTTGCGCACTGAAAAACTAATTTCGGTAGCTGCTGCGAATTTAACTGCAACTCATCCGAAATCACTGCTAAAAGACGAGAAACGGCGGTTTTCAAGCCACCGGAGCCCATCAATTCATGTACATCCCGCCGTTGACGTGCAGGGTGGTACCGGTAATATACGCCGCCTGCGGCGATGCCAGGAAAGCGACCGCGGCCGCGATATCCTCGGGCTTGCCCAGGCGTGCCAGCGGAATCTGCGTCAACAGGGCGGCGTGCTGCTCTTCGCCCAGCGCCTTGGTCATGTCGGTGTCGATGAAGCCCGGCGCCACGCTGTTGACGGTGATGTTGCGGCTGCCGATCTCACGCGCCAGCGCGCGGCCCATGCCCTCCACGCCGGCCTTGGCGGCGGCGTAGTTCATCTGGCCCGGATTGCCGGAGGACGCCACCACCGAAGTGATGTTGATGATACGCCCGGTCTTGGCTTTCATCATGCCGCGCAGGACGGCGCGCGACAGGCGGCCGACCGAGCTCAGGTTGGTGGCGATGACGCTGTCCCACTCTTCATCCTTCATGCGCATGGCCAGCTGGTCCTGCGTGATGCCGGCGTTGTTGACCAGGATGCCGACCGCGCCGTAGGTCTTGGCGATGTCGTCGATGACGGCGGCGCAGCGCGCGGCGTCGGTGACATTGAGGACCATGCCCTTGCCGGCTTCGGCGCCGATTTCCGCCAGATAGGCCGAGATCGCTTCAGCGCCGGCTTCGGTGGTGGCGGTGCCGATCACGCGGGCGCCTTGACGGGCCAGCTCCTGGGCAATGGCCTTGCCGATGCCGCGCGATGCGCCCGTAACCAGGGCAACTTGATTCGTTAAATTCATTGGTATCCTTAGACGTTTAGGGAGTGTGCCTGAAGACCTGGCAGCTTATTTGAGCGCGGTCAACACGCGTTCCAGCGAGGCCTGGTCGGTGATCGCGTCGCCCACCAGGGTGGCGTCGATGCGCTTGGTCAAGCCCATCAGCACCTTGCCCGGGCCGCATTCGACCACTTGCGTGATGCCTTCGGCGGCGACCTTCTGCATGGTTTCCACCCAGCGCACCGGCGCGGCGGCCTGGCGCACCAGCGCATCCTTGATGCTGGCCGGGTCGGTCAGCACGGCGACGTCGACGTTGTTGATCAGCGCGATCTGCGGCGCCGAGAAGGTCAGGCCTTCCATGTAGTCGCGCAGGCGGTCCGAGGCGGGCTTGAGCAGCGACGAGTGGAACGGCGCCGACACCGGCAGCTTCATGGCGCGCTTGGCGCCCTTGGCCTTGGCGATCTCGCAGGCGCGCTCGACAGCGACGGTGTCGCCGGCGATCACTACTTGCGCGGGCGCGTTGAAATTGACGGCCTCAACCACCGAGCCAGCCACGGCGGCGGCTGCTTCGGCGCAGGCGGCGCGGACGTCGTCGTCCGACAGGCCCAGCACGACAGCCATGGTGCCCATGCCGACCGGCACGGCTTCCTGCATCGCCTGCGCGCGGAAGCGCACCAGCGGCACGGCGTCCTTGAACGAAATCACACCGGCCGCGACCAACGCCGAGTATTCACCCAGGCTGTGGCCGGCAACGATGGACGGCAGCGGACCGCCGGCGGCGATCCAGGCGCGGTACACGGCGACCGCGGCGGTCAGCATCACCGGCTGGGTGTTGGTGGTCAGGTCCAGTTCTTCCTTCGGACCTTCGGCCATCAGCTTGCCCAGGTCGAACTGCAGCGCATCGGACGCCTCGGCGATGGTTTGCGCCACCACCGGGTTGCCGGCGAAGCCGTCCATCATCGCGATCGCTTGCGAACCCTGGCCCGGAAATACAAAAGCAAATTTAGTCATACTTCATCCATCTCATTTTTATTGAACGCTACGCTAGCATGCCATCGTGACAGCTGTGCTACCGCTGAACCCGTTAGAGTTCTAATTCTAATCCGGCCCGTTAAAAACGCGCCAAAACCGCGCCCCAGGTGAAACCGCCACCCACGCCTTCCATCATGATGTTCTGACCCTTCTTGATGCGGCCATCGCGCACGGCGACGTCCAGCGCCAGCGGGATCGAGGCGGCCGAGGTGTTGCCGTGCTGGTCGACCGTGACCACCATCTTCTCGGCAGGCAGGCCCAGCTTCTTGGCGGTGCTGTTCATGATGCGGATATTGGCCTGGTGCGGAATCAGCCAGTCGATCTGGTCCGAAGTCATGCCGGCCTTGTCCAGCGCTTCGTGCGCGACCTTCTCCAGCACCGACACGGCCAGCTTGAACACGGCGGGACCGTCCATGTACAGGAAGGCGCTGCCGGCCACCGCGCCACCATCGACCGAACCCGGCACGCTGAGGATGTCCGAATGACGGCCGTCCGCGTGCAGCTTGGTGGCCAGGATGCCCGGCTCTTCCGACGCGCTCAGCACGATGGCGCCGGCGCCGTCGCCAAACAGCACGCAGGTGGTGCGGTCGTCGAAGTTGAGGATGCGCGAGAACACTTCGGCGCCGATCACCAGCACGTTCTTGTGCACGCCGGCGCGGATGAAGGCGTCGGCGGTGGAGACGGCGTAGACGAAGCCGCTGCACACGGCTTGCACGTCGACCGCCGCGCTGTTGTTGGTCATGCCCAGTTTTTTCTGCACGATGCAGGCGGTGCTGGGGAAGCTGCCGAAGAAGTCCGGCGTCGAGCTGGCCAGCACGATGAGGTCGATATCGTTGGGCTGCAGGCCGGCCATCTCCAGCGCCTTCCTGGCGGCGTTGACCGCCAGGTCCGACGATTTCTGTTCCGGCTCGGCGAAGTGGCGCGCCGAAATGCCGCTGCGGGTGACGATCCATTCGTCCGAGGTCTCGATGCCTTTGGCGGCGAGTTGATCAGCCAGGTCCTGGTTGGTCACCCGCTTTTCCGGCAGGTAGCTGCCGGTGCCTATAATTTTGCTGTACAAAGTCATGCCGTTCTACCGTCCACTAAATAGTTGAGCCAGGTACTTCGGGGGTATCCGTGTTGCGCGGCATGAGCTCGGCGATCATTTCCGAGATATGGCCCAACACGTCATTTTTTGCAGCATCATACGCGCGCCGGATCGCCCACTCATAGGAATAGGCATCGGCGCCGCCATGGCTCTTGAACACCAGGCCGCGCAGGCCCAGCAAGCTGGCGCCGTTGTGGCGCGATGGCTGGAAGCGGTCCTTGACCGCCTTCAACGCGCCGCCGCCCAGCAAGGCGCCCAGCATGGTCAGCAGGTTGCGCTTGAATTCGGTGCGCAGCGTGTCGCCGAAGAAGCGCGCCACGCCTTCCACCGCCTTCAACGTCACGTTGCCGACAAAGCCGTCGCACACCACGATATCGGTGGTGCCCTTGAAGATGTCGTTGCCTTCGACGTTGCCGTGGAAATTGAGCGCGCCGCGCTCGTGGTCGGCCTGCAGCAGCTTGCTGGTGGCCTTGACCACTTCGTTGCCCTTGATGTCCTCGGTGCCGACGTTCAGCAGGCCAATGGTCGGGCGGGCGATCTTTTCCATGGCCGAGACCAGCACCGAGCCCATGATGGCGAACTGGTGCAGGTGATGCGGCTCGCAGTCGACGTTGGCGCCCAGGTCCAGCATATAGGTCGGGCCATTTTTCTGGTTCGGCATGATGCCGCAGATGGCGGGACGGTCGACGCCGGTCATGGTCTTGAGCACGTAGCGGGACACGGCCATCAGCGCGCCGGTGTTGCCGGCCGAGACGCAGGCCTGGGCCTTGCCGTCCTTGACCTGCTCGATGGCGACGCGCATCGACGAATCCTTCTTGCGGCGCAGGGCCACTTCGAGCGGATCGTCCATGGTGACTTGTTCGGAGGCGTGTTGCACGGTGATGCGCGGATGCGCGTCGGCGTGCTGCTTTTTCAATTCCGCGCGGATGACGTCTTCCAAACCGACCAGTATCAGTTCAGCGTCAGGCTCACGTTTGAGGAAGGAAACTGCTGCGGGGATAGTGACCGACGGGCCGTGATCTCCACCCATGCAGTCGATAGAAATTTTGATTGTCATTTGTTTTGATTCAGTACCACGCTCCAGCCCGGATAGGGCAAGCTGCGGCAAGCTGCGGACCACCAACATCCAGGTCTACGCGTTTCAAAATGACGGTGTGCAAAAGAGGATTGCAGCCGATGATAAAGAAAAAGCGATGCTCCGCGAGTTATCCACGTAGCACCGCCTATTTCCAGGTCCAGCAAAAGCGTCGATTACTCGTCGTTTTTGGTTTTCAGGACTTTACGACCACGGTAGAAGCCGTTAGGGCTGATGTGGTGACGCAGGTGGGTTTCACCGGTGGTTGGCTCGATGCCCAGTTGTGGAGCAACCAGGAAATCGTGCGAACGGTGCATACCGCGCTTCGAAGGGGACTTCTTGTTCTGTTGAACTGCCATGTTAATGACTCCTAATGCATAAGTTCTAAAATTTTAACACATTCGACCAGCAAATACATGCGAATCGAGTATCCTGCCGGCAAAACTGAACCGGCATAGTTAAACTGAGATTTACTACACTTTACTGCTGACTTGCCATACTCGATTTACTACACGCGTTTGACACGTTCTTTACAACACTACTTATTCGGTACTGCTTATTCGGATTTGAGGCCCTTGAGGGCGTCGAACGGCGACAACTTTGCGCTTTTTGCCTTGTCCAGCAGAGCGGAATCGGGGCAGACATCATGTTTCGGCGTGTGCGGCAAGGCCAGCAGCGCTTCGTCTTCCACCAGGTCCATCAGCTCCATGCTGCGGCTGCCGACGATGACATCGATCGTCTCGTCGTTGATCATTTCTTCGATTTCATCCGCCTGCGCATCATCCTTGCCCAGCATCAGGACCGTCGACGCATCGATGGTGTGAGCGTAAGGCGTCAGGCAGCGCTGGCAGACCAGTTGCACGGTGCCGGCAACCGACAGCGTCATCTGCGGGAAGCCCATCTTGCTGGTGCTCCCTACTGCTTTCCAGGTGATTGTGCCGGACGCATCCGCACAATCCTTGGTCAAACGGGTCATCTCGGCAACAGGCGTCACGCCTTGCTGGCTGCCGTTGCTCCGACAAAAATCAAAGGCGTCGATCACAATAGCATTCATTACAGAAATTTCCCCGGAAAACCTGCGATAATAACAGGGTTTTCAGCATCAAGTCAAAGCCTTAACGCTTTTTTCGTTCTTTTTGTGCCGCTGGCACTACCGGCGACAGAGCATATAACATTCCCCTCATGACATCAAGTTTACTCGTACTCGCCTCCAGCTCCGCCTACCGCAGGGAACTCTTATCACGGCTGCAACTGCCGTTCGACGTGGCCGTGCCCGACATCGACGAAGCCCCGCTGCCCGGCGAGACGCCCAGCGCCACCGCGCTGCGCCTGGCGCGCGAGAAAGCCGCCGCCGTGGCCGCCAAGCTGCCGGGCCGCATCGTCATCGGCTCCGACCAGGTCGCCACGCTGGACGACCAGCAGATCGGCAAGCCCGGCAACCACGCCAACGCCCTGGCCCAGCTGCAAAAGATGCGCGGCCGCGAGGTGATCTTCCACACCGCGCTGTGCGTCTGGGATGGCCGCGACGGCACGGCCCAAGTGGAAGACATCCAGACCGTCGTGAAGTTCCGCGACCTGCCCGACGCCGAGCTCGACGCCTACCTGCGCATCGAGCAGCCCTACGACTGCGCCGGCAGCGCCAAGAACGAGGCGCTCGGCATCGCCATCCTGGAACGCATCGACAGCAGCGACCCGACCGCCCTCACCGGCTTGCCTTTGATCGCGCTGACAGGCATGCTGCGCAAGATCGGCGTTTCCTTTTTCAATACCTGACTGTTTTTATGACCGGCACCCTCTTTTTAATACCGAACACCCTGGGCGAGACTGAAGCGCTCGCCTCCGTGCTGCCCGAACAGGTGCAGCAGATCACCTCGCAACTGGATTACTTCGTCGCCGAGAACGCCAAGACGGCGCGCGCCTTCCTCAAGCTGGTCAACGCCCGCCACCCGCTGGCCAAGCCGCTGCAGGAAATCACCATCTCCGAACTGAACGTCAACACCCCGGCGGCCGCGCTGGCGGGCCTGCTGGCGCCGCTGCTGGCCGGCCAGGACGGCGGCCTGGTGTCGGAGGCCGGCGTGCCGGCCGTGGCCGATCCCGGCGCCGACCTGGTGCGGCTGGCGCACCAGCACCACATCCCGGTGCGGCCGCTGGTGGGCCCGTCGTCGCTGCTGCTGGCGGTCATGGCGAGCGGCCTGAACGGCCAGAGCTTCGCCTTCAACGGCTACCTGCCGACCGACGCGGCGCAGCGCGCCAGCCGCATCAAGGAACTGGAACAGCGCTCGCGCAAGGAAAAGCAGACGCAGCTGTTCATCGAGACGCCCTACCGCAACGCCGCCATGCTGGAGGCGCTGGTGGCGGCCTGCGCGCCCGGCACACTGCTGTGCGTAGCGACCGACCTCAGCCTGCCGTCGGAAACCATCCGCACCATGAGCGCGGCGCAATGGAAGAGCGCGAAGGCGCCGGACTTCCACAAGAAACCGACCGTGTTCCTGCTGCTGGGCCAGTAAGCGGTGGGCCGCGCCCTGCCCTACGAATGGCTGATCGGCGTGCGCTACCTGCGCGCCGGCCGCCGCGGCACCCGCAACAGCCTGCTCTCGTTCATGTCGCTGGCCTCGATCACCGGCGTGGGCCTGGGGGTGGCCGCGCTCATCGTGGTGCTGTCGGTGATGAACGGCTTCCAGCGCGAAGTCAGCGCCCGCATGGTTTCGGTCCTGTCGCACATCGAGGTGTACGATGCGCGCGGGCGCATGCCCGACTGGCGCACGGTGGCCGCCATGGCGGCGCGCAACAGCGCGGTGCGGGCCAGCGCGCCCTTCATCGAATTGCCGGGCATGCTGCTGGACGACGACAGGATGAAGCCGGCCACGCTGCGCGGCGTGCTGCCGGCGCAAGAGGCCAAAGTGGCCGAATTCATACAGGGTGCCAACGCGGCCGGCTTCGCCGCGCTGGCGCCGGGCGCCTACAACATCGTCCTGGGGGCTGAATTGGCCAGGGAGCTGCATGTGAAAACGGGCGAGCAGGTGGTCCTCGCCCTGCCCTCGCAACAAGCATCGATCAGCAACACGATGCCGCGGACCAAGCGCTTCACCGTGGCCGGCGTCTTCGAGATCGGGCACTTCGAATTCGATTCCGGCATGGCCTTCATCCACCTGCAAGACGCCGAGCAACTGGCGCAGGTGGACGCCCCGGCCGGCCTGCGCTTGCGCATCGCCGACGCCGACCTGGCGCCGCAGGTGGCGCGGGCGCTGAAGAACGGCCTGGACGGCCAGTTCATCGTGAGCGACTGGACCCAGCGCAACGCCACCTGGTTCGCTGCGCTGCGCAGCCAGAAGACCATGATGTTCATCATCCTGTCGCTGATCGTGGCCGTGGCGGCGTTCAATGTGGTGTCCATGCTGGTGATGTCGGTGGCCGACAAGCGCGCCGACGTCGCCATCCTGCGCACGCTGGGCGCCAGGCCGCTGTCGATCATGAAGATCTTCATGGTGCAGGGCTTGCTGTCCGGCCTGCTGGGCGTGATGGCCGGCACCACCGCCGGCGTGCTCATCGCCTGGAACCTGAGCGCGGCGGTGGCCGCCTTCGAGCACTGGTTTGGCGTGCAGCTGCTGGCCAAGAATATCTATTTCATCAGCACCGTACCGTCCGACCTGCGCTGGGATGATGTGGCTGGCGTGGTCGCGGTGGCGGTGGCGCTATCCTTTTTGTCCACGCTGTATCCCAGCTGGAGCGCGACGCGCAGCCGCCCGGCCGACGCCCTGCGCCACGAGTGACGCGCCGCCGCGCTAGATGCTGCGGGTGTAGTCGGTCACCCACTCGATCGCGGCCAGCTGGATGGCGTACAGCTCGGCCGGCGTCAGCGCCAGCTGGTGCAGCAGTTGCGCCAGCTGCTTGCCGTCGCGGTCGCGCTCGATGTGCTCGATCAGGCTCAGCATGCTGCCGTAGTCGCCGCTGCGATGCAGCAGCGCGGCGCGCACCTCGTCGAGCACGTTCACGCTTTCCAGCACGTCGCGCATGTGGATGGAGAACAGCGTGTCCATCAGCGACATCACCCCCACCGTGAAGCCGATGTCGGCGCTGACGCGCTGCCCCGGCCGCAGGTGCTCAACCATCAACTCCATGGTCTTGCCGCGCGTGGTGGCCAGCTGCAGCAGCGGCGACGTGAATTCCTGGGCGCTACCGGTCTTGACGTACAACAGGATCTGCAGCCAGCGCTTGAGCTGGCGCCGTCCCAGCACCATCAGCGCGTGGCCGACCGAGTTGATGCGGTAGCGCGCGCCGACCGCCGGCGTGTTCACCAGCCGCAGCAGGTTGAGCGTGATCAGCGCGTCATGCTTGACGCTGCGTTCGATCTCATGACTGCTGGCGTCGGTGTTGAGCAGGTCCAGCAGGTGCAGCACGCTGCGCTGCGACGGCGAGATCTTCTTGCCGCTGAGGATGACGGGGCGCGCGAAATAATAGCCCTGGAAGTATTCGAAGCCCAGTTCCATGCACTCCTGGAACTCCTCGATGGTCTCGACCTTTTCGGCCAGCAGCTTTTGCCTGGGGTTCTTCAGCACCCGCGCCAGCGCTGGCAAGGTGCCGGGCTGCATGTCCTTGATGTCGACCTTGATGACGTCGCACAGCGGCTGGAATTTCTGCACATCCTCGGAATGGCCGATCACGTCGTCCAGCGCGAACTTGAAGCCGGCTTGCTTGAGCTCGCGTATGCGGTCGAGGATTTCCGGCGTGGCTTTGACGGTCTCCAGGATTTCCAGGATGACCTTGTCGTTGGGCAGGAAGCGGATGAAGTCGCTCATCAGGCCGATGGCGTCGACGTTGACGAAGGCCATCTGGTCGCCCACCACGTGTTCCATGCCCAGCTCGGAGGCGTGGGCGATCACGGTGGCGGTGGCCTCGGCGTCGTCGGTGACGTCGGCCTCGTTGCGGGCGCGGGCGTCGCGGAACAGCAGCTCATACGCGACCAGCCGTTGTCCCCGGTTGAGGATGGGCTGGCGGGCAAGAAAGAAATTATCGGCTAGCTTGGACGGCATGGTCGGCGGCGCGATCATCATGGGAAGCTCCCATTGTGCAATCTGCTGATTCGGGCTGCCGTCTCAAGCGGCAACCCGCTAACTAGCAGACTATACCCCTCCGTACCGTCCTGACAACGTTTTTCTAGCGTGAAACAGGCCCGCGCACCGCGTTGTTGCGCGTAGCCATCGGCTTTCCGCTTTCCAGCGTGAAGCGGGCGCCGGAATCCTTGCCCAGCACCTTGACCAGGTAGGGCATCACTTCCTTGAGCATCGGCTCCAGCGTGTATGGCGGGTTCAGGATGAACATGCCGCTGCTGTGCAGGCCGAAGCCGTCCGGCATCGGCGTGTTGGTGGTCAGCACCACGTTGAGCCAGTCGTTGCACTGCAGCTGCTTGAGCTTGTCGGCGAACTGGCGCGATTCCATGCGCTGCAGCAGCGGATACCAGACGGCGTAGGTGCCGGTCGGGAAGCGCACCAGCGCCTCGGCCAGCGTGTCCTTGACCTTCTTGTAGTCCTGCTTGTCCTCGTACGGCGGATCGATCAGCACCAGCGCGCGGCGCGACGGCGGCGGCAGCAGGCCCTTCAGCGCCTGGAAGCCATCGCCACGGGTGATCAGCACGCGCTTGCCGCGCGTGGTCGGGCGGATGCCCTGCTGCGCGGCGTGCTCTTCCAGTTTGCGGAAGTTGTCGGCCAGCAGCTTGGAATCGGCCGGATGCAGCTCGAACAGGCGCAGGCGGTCCTGCTCGCGCGCGACCTGGTCGGCGATGTAGGGCGAGCCGGGGTAGTAACGCATCTTGCCGCTCGGGTTCATGGCGCGGACCAGGTCGACATATTCCTTGATCGGCGCGGGCATGTCGGTGCGCTCCCACAGCGGGCCGATGCCGGTGTCGTACTCGGCGTTCTTGGAGGCGAAAGTGCCGTCGAGCGCGTACACGCCGGCGCCGGAGTGGGTGTCGATGTAGCTGTAGGCGGTATCTTTCTGGTTCAGATACTGCATCAACTGGATGGTCACGAAATGCTTCAATACATCGGCGTGATTACCCGCGTGAAAGGCGTGGCGGTAACTCAACATAAGCTTGGTACTCTCAATTAGATGGTGCGGAACAATCCCGCATTATCCACTAGAAAGCCCCGCCCACCAAAAAAGCGCTCATATCGTTTGCATCAAAGCGAGCCCCGCCGTGCTGACTAAGATGGTGTAGCCGGGCCGCATCCGCTGGCGTGGCGTACTTTCATGGAGGACATCATGGCATTCAACAACGTAGGTCCGCTCACCTACCTGGCGCCGGGGCAAACGGCGTACTGGAGCTACACCTATGGCGTCGACCACGGCACGCAGTTCGCCACGGCCGACGTCAAGGCCCCCAACCTGGGCGCCATCCACATGGCGGACCAGCAAAGCAAGCGCAAGGAAAACAACGGCAACGCCACCTATTTCGTCCAGATCCACAACCAGGGCATAGGCGGCGCCTTTCACAATCTGCAAGGCGGAGGCATGTCATGAAAATGACCATCATTACGGACGACCAGAACAACATCCTGGGCGCGGTGCAGGGACATTCCCTGTCGGATAAACAGGGCAGCGTGGAGGCCAGCGTCTCGTTCGGTCCCGGCCACATGACCCACATGGTGGAGGTCGATGACGACCTGGCCACCATCAACGACCTGGACGACTTCCAGAATCGCCTGAACCAGCACCTGCAACAACACCTTGCCAAGCCTTGAGGCAGGCAATCGCGGCGGGGGCCGGCCTGCCCCGCCGCTTCAGGCCGTTCAGGCCACCTTCTTGTCGAAGAATTGCTCATCCTCGGTAGAACCGTGCAACGCCGTGGTCGACGACTGGCCGTTCTGGATGCACTGGGTCACCGCGTCGAAATAGCCGGTGCCGACTTCGCGCTGGTGCTTGACCGCCGTGAAGCCCTTCTCGGCCGCGGCGAATTCCGCCTCCTGCAGTTCCACGAAGGCCGACATCTGGCGGCGCGCATAGCCGTGCGCCAGGTTGAACATGCCGTAGTTCAGCGCGTGGAAACCGGCCAGCGTGATGAACTGGAACTTGTAGCCCATGGCGCCCAGCTCCTTCTGGAACCTGGCGATGGTGGCGTCGTCCAGGTTCTTCTTCCAGTTGAACGACGGCGAACAGTTATAGGCCAGCATCTTGCCGGGGAACTTGGCGTGCACGGCCTCGGCGAATCGCTTGGCGAAGGCCAGGTCGGGCTTGCCGGTCTCGCACCAGACCAGGTCGGCGTATGGCGCGTAGGCCAGCGCGCGCGAGATTGCCTGGTCCATGCCGGGCGTGACCTTGTAAAAGCCTTCCACCGTGCGCTCGCCGGTGCAGAACGGCTTGTCGTTGTCGTCCACGTCCGAGGTCAGCAGATCGGCCGCCTCGGCGTCGGTGCGGGCGATCACCAGCGTCGAGGTGCCCATGACGTCGGCCGCCAGGCGGGCAGCGGTCAGCTTTTCCACCGCCTCGCGCGTGGGCACCAGCACCTTGCCGCCCATGTGGCCGCATTTCTTGACCGAGGCCAGCTGGTCCTCGAAGTGCACGCCCGCGGCGCCGGCGTCGATCATGGATTTCATCAGCTCATAGGCGTTCAGCACGCCGCCGAAACCAGCCTCGGCGTCCGCCACGATGGGCGCGAAGTAGTCGATGTCGTCCTTGCCTTCGGACCACTGGATCTGGTCGGCGCGCTGGAAGGTGTTGTTGATGCGCTTGACCACCATCGGCACCGAGTTGGCCGGATACAGCGACTGGTCGGGATACATTTCGCCGGCCAGGTTGGCATCGCCGGCCACTTGCCAGCCGGACAGGTAAATCGCCTTCAGCCCGGCCTTGACCTGCTGCATGGCCTGGTTGCCGGTCAGCGCGCCCAGCGCGTTGACGTAGGGTTCGTTGTTGACCAGGTCCCACAACTTTTCGGCGCCGCGCTTGGCCAGCGTGTGCTCGATCTGCAGGGAGCCGCGCAGGCGCACCACGTCCTCGGCGGTGTAGGTGCGGGTCACGCCCTTCCAGCGGGGGTTGGTGTCCCAGTCCTTTTGCAAGGCTGCGATTTGCTGTTCACGAGTTGCCATGATGCTCTCCTATTTAAAAACGAAATCCGTTGAATAAATAGTAGCCGCTTTTGTGCCATGCACCAATAGTCTTATATAAGACATATAACCAAATATAAAATCATATGAATCAGATAGATAGCCATCGGATCCCATGATGCGGAATGAGATTTCTTGAAATGGAAGAGAAGACCGCTGTCCCCGGCCCGGTCGTTCCGCGATGTGAAACAGTAGCCTCGCCAGATGAAAAATCGCGGCTTTGCAATGAAAACACCCCGCAAGCCAGGTGGCTTGCGGGGTGTCAGGGACATGCAGGGTCAGTGTCAGGCTTGGCGGCGGCGGGCGGCAATGCCGAGCAGGCCCAGGCCGGCCAGCAGCATGGCATAGGTTCCCGGCTCGGGAACGGCCTGCACCGTGAAATCGGCCGCACCGACGTAAGCACCGGTCATCGAGAAATAGCTGATCGACGGGGAATGCTCCAGGAAGCCGTGGAATTCGCCCTGGTTCAGGCCGCCATCGGTGATAAAGGTCAGGGTGGTCGATTCGATCAGGGTATGGTTCGCATCGTAGACCGCGATCGTCGCCGGGCCAAAATACCGCGGCGAATAATTAAAGAACGCGCCGACCCCGGCAACCGCCTGGCCGAATGCCAACGTCATGGTGCTGACTTGATCGTTGGTGCCAGCCATCGTCACGCCCTGCCACATGCCGTTGTCGGCAAAACCGTAGGCGCCGCTGTAGCCGAAGACCGAGTCGCCATAGGCGCTGCTCCAGTCCACGCCTGGCGCCAGGCTCAGAGGGCCTGAGCCGAAATAATTAAGCTCCGGCATCGGCAAGACCACACCGCCTGGCAACGACGTCACCGGCGCGGCATGGGCTGACAGGCCGGCAAGCGCCCACAACACAGCAAACGTAAGTTTTTTCATGGAGAACTCCTGCAATGTGGCGCTAAGCATTAAAGATTAATATATTGCAATATTTGCACGCAAACGCACTATAGTCAATCTTTTATTGCAAAAACACCACAGAAGTTTCCATTTTGAAAATGCTTTTTTTCGGGCTCAGGCAAGCATCTGCTGCGCCACCAGGATGCCGTCGGCATCGGCGTAGATCCAGTCGCCGGGCTGCACCGGCACGCCCTGGATGTGCACCCGCACATTGCGCTCGCCGGCGCCCTTCTTGCTGCTTTTTTGCGGATGGGCGCCCAGCGCGCGCACGCCGATCTCGCAGGAATTGATCTCGTCGGTGTCGCGGATGCAACCGTCGACGATAATGCCGGCCCAACCGTTATCCTGGGCCAGCAGACCGAGCTGTCCACCGACCAGCGCGCGGCGCAGGCTGCCGCCGCCGTCGATCACCAGCACATTGCCGCCGCCCTGGGTTTCCAGCACCGAACGCACCAGCGCATTGTCTTCATGCACCTTGAGGGTGGTCACCCGGCCGGAAAAGCGCATCTGCCTGCCGAAGTGGCGGAAGACCGGCGGCAGCACGGCAAGGCGTCCATCCTCCAGCAGATTGGCGTTATCGTCGCATAAATCGGTGGTTGCAAAGCTCATCATCGTCCCGCGCAGTTGTTAAAGGTAGCAAGGATTCTATGCTGTTTTGGGCACGGCCACCACGCGCGTCTTGCTGCCCACGCCGATCGTGGTCAGGATCACCAGCGCCTGGAACAGGGCGATGCCGACGAACACGCCGGACGGATGGTTGGCGTCCATCAGCGCGCCGAACAGCAGCGGGCCCAGCGCCAAGCCGCTGTCCAGGCCCGAATACACGACGCCGAACACGCGGCCGGTGGCGTTGGCCGGCGCCGCGCCGCGTATCAGCAGATCGCGCGACGGCCCCGAAATCCCGGTCACCAGGCCGATCGCTCCCATCAGGACGACCGCCAGCCAGGCCGGCACCACGGCCGACGCCAGCAGCAGCGCCATCAGTGCCGCCGAGCCGAACGCGAGCATGATGATGCGGTCGTGGTGGCGGCTGCCCGCGCCCAGGAAGCCACCGTACAACATGCCCACCGCCGAGGCGATCATGAAGGCGGTGTAGGCCGTGGTGGCCCAGGCCAGCGACATGCCGTACAGGCTCACCAGGCTGGTGGCGGCGAAGCTCTGGATGCCGGCCAGCGCCACCGCCGAGATCAGGAAGAAGCCAAAGCACATCCACACCACCTGCAGCCGCAGGAAGCCAAGCGCGCCGCCCTTGCCCGCCCCGGCCGCAGCGGCCACCGGCGCCGGCGCCGGCTCGGGACGCAAGGCATGGCGGTTCCAGACCAGCAGCGCCAGCACCGCCAGCGGCAGCAGGGCCGCGCTCAACAGCGCCGTGCGCCAGTCGGTGCGGCTGGCCACGAAGGTCAGGAACAGCGGCGACATCGCCCAACCGATATTGCCGCTGATGCCGTGCACCGAAAAGCCGTGCGCCAGCCGCGCCCTGGACACGCGCTGGTTGAGCAGCGTGTAGTCGGCCGGATGGAACACGCTGTTGCCGCACCCGGCCAGGAAGGCGCCCAGCATCAGCTGCACGTAGCTGTGCGCGCTGGACAGCATCACCGCCGACAAGCCCAGCAGCGCGATGCCGCCGAACAGCACCGCGCGCGCACTGAAGCGGTCGACCACAAAACCGGCCATCGCCTGGCCGACGCCGGACACGGTGAAGAACACCGTCATCAGCAGGCCCAGTTCGGCATAACTGAGCTGGAATTCCGGCTTCAGCCATGGAATCAGCGCCGCCAGGATCACATGGTAAAAGTGCGAAGTGCCGTGCGCCAGCCCGACCAGGCCGATGACCCGGGCGTCCTGCCGCAGCAAGGATGTATCGTTCATGCCGTCTCCCTGTTAAAAAAGAAAGCACAGTGTAAGCATTTGGCGGCAGTCTGATTTAAGATAGAGCGTCAACATTTGTCGCCAATCCGCCATGCCGGTTTCCGTCGTCACGCACACGCAGTTCAACTGGAATTGCGAATTCCCCACCGCCGCCCGGCCGCTGACCATGTCCGGCCGCGACCTGCCGGCCGACGCCGTGCTGCTGCCCCACCACCACCCGTGGGGCCAGTTCACCTACGCGATGCAGGGCGTGATGCGGGTCACGGCCAACCACAGCAGCTGGATCGTGCCGCCGCAGCGCGCCATCTGGATCGCGCCGGACGTCGAACACGCGATCACGGTGCTGGAGCCGACCCGGCTGCGCCCGCTGTGCGTGCACGCCAGCCGCTCGCCCTTCGCCGAGGCCTGCAAGGTGGTGGAAGTGTCCAGCCTGTTGCGCGAGCTGCTGGCGACGCTGGAACAGCACGACCAGGACGAGCAATCCCAGCGCGAGCAGCTGCTGTCCGAAATGATCCTGGACGAAGTGCCGCGCTGCGCCGCCCGGCCGCTGCGCGTGCCCCTGCCGCACGACAAGCGCCTGAAAACCCTGTGCGACGCGCTGATCGCCGATCCCGGCGCCGAGCTCACGCTGGAAGCCTGGGCCGGCCGCGTGGGCGCGTCCGAGCGCACGCTGACCCGCCTGTTCGAACGCGAACTGGGCATGAGCTTCAGCCAGTGGCGCCAGCACGTGCGGCTGGCCCACGCGGCGCCGCTGATCACGCGCGGCGTGCCGCTGTCTCAGGTGGCCGCGCAGCTCGGCTATGCCAGCCAGTCGGCCTTCTCGGCCATGTTCAAGAAGACCTTCGGCAGCACGCCCACATCTTTTTTCGCTGAAAAATAGATAATCGGTCAAGTTTTCCATTTGCGCACCGTTAACGTTGTCTTGGACGAAAGTACGGTACATTAGTGGAAACTCAACAACTGGAACAACGCTATCGGATGGCAGACCTGTCTCTCTTCACGGCCGAACAGATCGCAGCTCTGCTGGCCGCGCTGCCGGATCCGGCATTTATCTTCACGCGCAGCGGCAAATATGCCGCGCTGTTCGGCGGCACCGACGCGCGCTACTACCACGACGGCAGCTCATTGGTCGGCAAGCGCATCGGCGAGGTCCTGAACGCCGAGAAGGCGGCCTGGTTCCTGGCGCAGATCGCCGTCGCGCTGGCCAAGCGCGGCCTGCACGTGGTCGAGTACCGGCTGGACCGCAAGGATGTGATAGGCCTGGAGGGCGACGGCCCGGACGACACGATCTGGTTCGAAGGCCGCGCGCAGGCGCTGGATTATCAGGTGGATGGCGAGGACGCCGTGCTGTGGGTGGCAAGCAATATCACCACCAGCAAGAAGCTGGAGGCCCTGCTGCGCATGCAGAGCGAGACCGACGCGCTGACCGGCCTGGCCAACCGCCGCAAGCTGATGCAGGCCCTTAACGACAGCCACGGCCTGCACGCCCGCTACCGGACGCCGGCCTCGGTGCTGATCTTCGACATCGACAATTTCAAGGACATCAACGACCGCTACGGCCACCTGAGCGGCGACAAGGCCATCCAGGTCACGGCCGACGTCTGCCGGCGCGAGCTGCGCACCACCGATTTCCCGGCGCGGCTGGGCGGCGACGAGTTCGTGATCCTGATGCCGCACACCACCTGGGACCAGGCGATGCCGATCGCCGAGCGGCTGCGCCAGCGCATCGCCGACCAGTTGCGGGAACTGGGCACGCTGGGCCAAGGCGCCACCATCAGCGGCGGCCTGAGCCAGATGCTGCCCGGCGACTCATCAAGCGAGGACGTGCTGAAACGGGCGGACGATGCGCTGTACCGCGCCAAGCACGGCGGGCGCAACCGCATCGTCCATCACTAGCCGAATGATCAGCTGAAGATCAGCTGAAGGCCAGCTCCCCGTTCACGGCATCGACGTGGATGGTGTCCTTGGGACCGAAGCGGCCCTGCAGGATCAGCTTGGACAGCGGATTCTCGATCTGCTGCTGGATCGCCCGCTTCAACGGCCGCGCGCCATACACCGGATCGTAGCCCGCCTCGGCGATCTTCTGCAGCGCCGCGTCGGTCACCGCCAGCGTCATCTCCATCTTGGCCAGGCGCTGCTCCAGGATCGCCAGCTGGATCTTGGCGATGGCGCCGATGTTCTTCTCATCGAGGCCGTGGAACACGACGATTTCATCGATGCGGTTGACGAACTCCGGACGGAAGTGCGAACGCACTTCGGCCATCACCGCCAGCTTGACCACGCCGGGATCGGCATCCTCCATCGCCTGGATCTTGTGCGAGCCCAGGTTGGAGGTCATGATGATCACCGTGTTCTTGAAGTCCACCGTGCGGCCCTGGCCATCCGTCATGCGGCCGTCGTCCAGCGCCTGCAGCAGCACGTTGAACACGTCCGGGTGCGCCTTCTCCACCTCGTCGAGCAGGATCACGCTGTACGGCTTGCGGCGCACGGCCTCGGTCAGGTAGCCGCCCTCGTCGTAGCCCACGTAGCCGGGCGGCGCGCCGATCAGGCGGGCCACCGAATGCTTCTCCATGAATTCGCTCATGTCGATGCGGATCATCGATTCCTCGGTGTCGAACAGGAAGCCGGCCAGCGCCTTGGACAGCTCGGTCTTGCCGACGCCCGTCGGCCCGAGGAACATGAACGAACCATATGGACGGTTCGGATCGGACAGGCCGGCGCGCGAACGGCGGATGGCGTCGGACACGGCGGAAATCGCCTCGTCCTGGCCAACCACGCGCTCGTGCAGCTTCTCCTCGATGTGCAGCAGCTTGTCGCGCTCACCCTGCATCATGCGCGAGACCGGGATGCCGGTCGCGCGCGACACCACCTCGGCGATTTCCTCGGCGCCCACTTCGGTGCGCAGCAGCTTGGGCTGCGCGGGCGCGCCCTCCTTGGCGTTGATGCTCTCGGCCTGCTTGAGCTGCGCTTCCAGCTCGGGCAGGCGGCCGTACTGCAGTTCCGACACGCGCTGCCAGTTGCTCTCGCGCGTGGCCTGCTCCATCTGCAGCTTGATGCGGTCGATCTCTTCCTTGATGTGGGTGCTGCCCTGCACCACCGCCTTCTCGGCCTTGAGGATTTCCTCGTAGTCGTTCAACTCGCGCTGCAGGCGCACGATCTCTTCCTCGATCAGGTCCAGGCGGCGGCGCGAGCCCTCGTCCTTCTCCTTCTTGACGGCTTCCTTCTCGATCTTCAGCTGGATCAGGCGGCGTTCCAGCTTGTCCATCACCTCCGGCTTGGAGTCGATCTCGATCTTGATCTTGGACGCGGCCTCGTCGATCAGATCGATCGCCTTGTCGGGCAGGAAGCGGTCGGTGATGTAGCGGTGCGACAGCTCGGCCGCGGCGATGATGGCGGCGTCCGAGATGGCGACCTTGTGGTGCAGCTCATACTTGTCCTGCAGCCCGCGCAGGATGGCGATGGTGGCCTCCACCGACGGCTCGTCGACCAGGATCTTCTGGAAGCGGCGCTCCAGCGCGGCGTCCTTCTCGATGTACTTGCGGTATTCGTCCAGCGTGGTCGCGCCGACGCAATGCAGCTCGCCGCGCGCCAGCGCAGGCTTGAGCATATTGCCCGCATCCATGGAGCCCTCGGCCTTGCCGGCGCCAACCATCGTGTGCATCTCGTCGATGAAGACGATGGTCTGGCCCTCGTCCATGGCCAGTTCCTTCAGCACGGCCTTCAGGCGTTCCTCGAACTCGCCGCGGAACTTGGCGCCCGCCACCAGCGCCGCCATGTCCAGCGACAGCACGCGCTTGCCCTTGAGCGAATCGGGCACCTCGTTGTTGACGATGCGCTGCGCCAGGCCCTCGACGATGGCGGTCTTGCCGACGCCGGGTTCGCCGATCAGCACGGGGTTGTTCTTGGAGCGGCGCTGCAGCACCTGGATGGCGCGGCGGATCTCGTCGTCGCGGCCGATCACGGGATCGAGCTTGCCGGCGCGGGCGCGCTCGGTCAGGTCCAGCGTGTATTTTTTCAGCGCTTCGCGCTGGCCTTCGGCGTCGGCGTTGTCGACCTTGGCGCCACCGCGCACGGTGTCGATGGCCGCCTCCAGCGACTTGCGGGTCAGGCCGTTCTCGCGCGCCAGCTTGCCGGCGTCGGACTTGTCCTCGGTCAGCGCCAGCAGCACCATCTCGCTGGAGATGAACTGGTCGACGCGCTTTTGCGCTTCCTTGTCGGCCAGGTTCAGCACCGAGACCAGCTCGCGGCCGGCCTGCACGTCGCCGCCGGTGCCGGACACCTTGGGCAGTCGCTCGAGCGACGCGCCCAGCGCCTTGGTCAGGCCGCCAACGTTGACGCCGGCACGCTGCAGCAGCGAACGCGCGCTGCCGTCGCTCTGGTTCAGCAGCGCGGTCAGCAGGTGGACCGGTTCGATGTATTGGTTGTCGTTGCCTACGGCCAGACTCTGCGAGTCCGACAGGGCTTCCTGGAGTTTGGTAGTGAGTTTGTCTTGCCGCATGGAATTGCTCCAATTAATTTAACTTATCGCCTACATAGGGGTGTGCGATCAAGTTTCAAGGAGACGCCTTTTTATTTAACAAATCCATGACCCACATCAAATTACGCGGCAGTGCTCCATTTCTTCAATGCAACATCGTCGCTGACGCGGGCGTCGACCCAGCGGGCGCCGTCAGGGGTCTGCTCTTTTTTCCAGAACGGGGCTTCGGTTTTCAGGTAATCGATGATGTATTCGCAGGCGGCGAAGGCCTCGCCGCGATGCGCCGAGGTCACCGCCACCAGCACGATCTGGTCCAGTGGCTTGAGCGGCCCGACGCGGTGGATCACCAGCGCGCCGTAAATCGGCCAGCGCTGCTTGGCCTGCTCGATGATGGCCTGGATGGATTGCTCGGTCATGCCGGCGTAGTGTTCCAGCTCCATCTCCGCCACGCTGGCGCCCTCGTTCAGGTCGCGCACGGTGCCGACAAACGACACCACGGCGCCCACCTTGGCATTGGCGGCCCGCAGCTGCGCCAGCTCGGCACTCAGGTCGAAGTCGCCGGTCTGGATACGGACGCTGTCGGCGCTCATGCGCGCTCCGCTGCGCCGATGCGGCGGAACAGCTGCTCGATGCGGCTGGCGGTGCGGTCGTCGGCCAAGGCAGGCATCGCGCACAGCTGCAGGTAGGCGCTGCCGGCGCTCTGCGGCTTCTGGCCCGACTTGAGCGACGACTGCAGCACCTCGACCTGCATCTTCAGGCGCTCGCGCGCGAACTCGGCGCCGCTGTCGACGCCGGCCACGATCTCCAGGCGCAGCACTTCATCGAGCAGCTTGGCGCGGTTGCGCTCCAGCTGCTCGGCGTAGGCGCTGCGCTTGCCATCCAACGCGCCCAGCGCCGCGTTGAAGCGGCCGTGCAAGGCGCGCTCGTAGTCGGGCGCCAGCGGCGGCAAGGCCGACCAGCGGCTCTGCCAGTCGGCGCCGTCGATGGCCGGGCCGCCGTCCGGCGTGCCGATCGCGCTCTCCAGCGCCTGGCACAGGCGCAGCTTGTCGCGCAGCGCATTGGCCTGGGCCGCGCCGGCGCGGCGCTTGATGGCGTCGGCCTGGCCC
>NZ_WWCX01000058.1:0-39626 GCF_009857655.1 Duganella vulcania | reverse complement strand
GCCGCGCCCGAGTCGATGGCGCCGCTGAGCACAGCGCGCGTGCCGCCGCCCAGCACGGCCACGGTGACCAGCGTGGCCACCGCCCAGGCCAGCAGGCCGTGCGCGGTGTCGCGGAAGTGCACCTCGTCGCCGTGGATGCCGGCCCACTTGACGCGCAGGCGTCCCGCCAGGTAGCCGCCGGTGCCGGCGGCCGCCAGCTGCATGAAGGCGAGCCACGCGATGGCGGCGTTTCCCAGCGGCGCGGCGTTGTACTGGTAGGGCGATACCGAGGACAGGCCGAGGCCCACGCCCAGTATCAGCAGGATGAAGGACAGCGCGGCCGCCGCGGCGGCGCCGGCGAACACGGCGCCCCACGAGACACCGGCGACGTAACCATCCCCGAGTTCGTGGCCGGCCATGGTGGCGGCATGTAGTGGTTGTGTATGCATGATGTCTCCTGTAGGTGGTATGGCGGAGACCATCATGCTGTGCAACGCGGCGCGCGTATGTTAGCGCCCGTACGCTGGGCGCGTTTTGATCGGAAAATCGCGCTCAGGCGGTCTTGCGCTCGCCGCGCTGGAGGAAGTGCTCGACCAGCGCGCGGTGCGTGGGCAGGTCGGCCACCGCCCGGTGCGACATCTGCTCGATCATCTGGAACTCCCGGCGCGCCTCCTCGAAGCGCGGCAGCGTGCGGGCGTTGGCGTATTGCGCGGTCGGGTATTCCATCCCGTACAGCACGTACTGCCAGCTCGATGGCGGGTACATCTCCAGGTCCACCACGAAGTCCATGCGGTGCGGCGCGCGCTTGCGCCACATCGACAATTTGTCGCGCAGCGATTCCGGGATGCTGGCCGGGTCGGTGTTGTCGGTCCAGAAGGCGTTGTCGCGGCGCTGCGTGAGGCAGTAGTGCAGCTTGACGAAATCGACGATGCGCTCGTAGCGCGCCTTCATCATCTCGTTGTACACCCTGGCCACGGGCGCCAGGTCGCCGTCGTGCGGGAACAGGTAGCCGACCAGGTAGGCCGCCGTCTCGATCAGGCCGATGCCGGACGATTCCAGCGGCTCCAGGAAGCCGCCCGACAAGCCCACCGCCACGCAGTTCTTGACCCAGTGCTGCTCGCGGTAGCCGACGTTGAGCTTGAGCTGGCGCGGATTGAGGCCGTCGCTGGCCGGGCCGATGTACTGGCGCAGCACTTCTTCGGCACGGGCGTCGTCGGTGTGGCGGCTGGAGTAGACGTAGCCGATGCCGCGCCGCTGCTGCAGGCCGATGTCCCAGGTCCATCCCGCCTCGTGCGCGGTGGCGATGGTGTAGGAGGGGATGGGTGCGTCGGGCGTGGCGTACGGCACCTGCATCGCCAGCGCGCGGTCGACGAACAGCGTGTCCTTGATGTTGCGGAAGGGCGTGCCCAGCGCCTCGCCGATCAGCGCGGCGCGGAAGCCGGTGCAGTCGATGTACAGGTCGGCCGTCAGCGCGCCCGCCTCCTTGGTGTGGACCGCGCCGATCGCGCCTTGTTCGTCCAGCGCCACCCGTTCCACCGTGGCCAGCACGTGGCGCACGCCCAGCGATTGCGCGTGGGTGCTGAGCAGGACGGCGAACTTGCCGGCGTCGAAATGGTAGGCGTAGTTCAGCGGTCCCATGAAGTCGGCGTCGTTGAAGCGCTTGGGCCCGTGCGCCGCGTCGGCCACGCGCTTTTGCATGGTGGCGGCGGCCGCGAAGCCCGCGCCCGGCGCGGCCGCGCCCTGCAGCCAGTAGGGCAGCAGCTCGGGGCCGCCGGGCCGCTGGCTGGGCAGGCTGAAGGGATGGAAGTAGTGGTCGTTGCCCGGCGCGCCCGGTGCGCGCACCCAGTCGGTGAACTTGATGCCCTGCTTGAAGGTGGCATTGCACTCGCGGATGAAGCGCGCCTCGTCGATGCCGATCGCCGCCAGCGTGCCGCGGATCGACGGGAAGGTGCCTTCGCCCACGCCGATGATGCCGATCTCCTTCGACTCCACCAGCGTGATGCGCACGCTGTCCGGGTCGGCGCCGGCGCCCAGCGTGCGGGCCAGGAAGGCCGCGGTCAGCCAGCCGGCGGTGCCGCCGCCGACGATCAGGACATGTTTGATTGCAGTGGTTTTCATCGGTGCTCCGGTCTCCGTCGGTGGCGTGCGCGCTCCGGCGGCCGCGCTGCCGCATGCCGAAGAAACAACGCCGCTACAATTTTTAAATTGACATCTGGGATTTGAATTATGTACCATGAAATCGATTTCACAAATAAGGAAATCGATTTCAAGAGATTTGAAAACGTTTTCATACAACGGAATCAATCCACGATGAAAATGTGGCGCGCCTCTTTCCGGCGATCGCTACGTAAAAGGAGACCTAAATGAACGTCCACGTACCGCAGTCCGGGAAGCGCTTGCCGTCCCCGATCCAATTGGCCATCTTCGCCTTGATCGCCGGCTCCAGCGCCGGCGCCTATGCCGCCGCCGCCGACGCGCCAGCCGCCGAGCAGTCGGCCGCCGCCGACAAGACTTCCTCGACCATCACCGAGGTGTATGTCACCGCGACCAAGCGTTCCACCTCGCTGCAGAAAACGCCGGTGGCCGTCACCGCGCTGAACGCCGCGGTGCTGGACGATAACCATGTCCAGACGCTGCAGGACGTGGTCAACCTGGTGCCCAGCTTTGCCGCCACCGGCCAGGGCGACCATGGCGTGATCACCATGACCCTGCGCGGCATCGGCAACGACAGCGCCAAGACCGAATACGCCGATCCCGAGGTGGCCAGCTTCGTCGACGGCATCTACTCGCCGCGTCCGGAAGGCGCGACCGCGCTGCTGTTCGACCTGGAGGCGATCGAAGTGCTGCGCGGCCCGCAAGGCACGCTGTGGGGCCGCAACTCGAGCGTCGGCGCGGTCAACATGCAGACCGTGAAGCCGGAAATCGGCAGCAGCGCCGGTAACTTCGAAGCCGGCTACGGCAACTACGCCCGCCTGGGTGCACGCGGCGCGGTCAACATCCCGATCAACGACACCATGGCGATGCGCGTGGCGGTGGTGCACGAGCAGCACAACGGCTACGTCAGCTACCAGACCCCGCCCAACCTGTCGCTGGCGGCGCAGCACGCGGCGGCCGATCCGGTCATCGCCGCCTGGAACGCCAAGAACCCGGGCAACCCGATCGCCTTCCAGCCGATCAACACCAACCTGTACGTCAACAACGCGCAGAAGTACAGCGCCCAGGACCAGAGCGCGGCACGCCTGAGCTTCCTGTGGCAGCCGACGCCGGGCCTGAAGTGGAACGTCGCGTACGAGCACTATATGGACCGCGGCACGCCGAGCATGAACCTGATGCAGAACCCGCGCGCGGGCCAGGACTTCTGGTCGGCGCTGATCGACACCGCGCCGAGCGTGAACCGCGATTCGCACTCGGTGCGCAGCCGCGTCGACTACCAGATCAACCCGGACATCAGCCTGGCCTACATCGCCGGCTACTCGCGCTTCAACGGTTCCTCGACCTTCGACCAGGATGGCGGCGCCACGCTGCCGACCAGCTTCACCAGCGGCGGCAACTACCAGGCCAACAACACCGTCTGGTCCAAGTACAAGAACTACAGCCATGAGGTGGAGATCCAGTCGACCGGCAAGCGCGATGTGGACTGGCTGCTTGGCCTGTACTACGCCAACGAGGACAACGGCATCCGCTTCGACATCCCGATCATGAACGGCACCCAGCAGGGCACCGTGAGCTGGCAGGGTTCGTTCATCCAGCCGAAGGAGACCGTGGACTCGAAGGCAGTCTTCGGCCAGGCCACCTGGAACGCCAGCGACGCGCTGCACCTGACCGGCGGCCTGCGCTACACCTCGGACGAGCGCAAGAACATCGGCGGCACCAACAACGGCTGGAGCGATAACACCGCGCCGCAGATTCCGGTGAGCCCTTCGATGAATCCCCTGGGCGGCGGCACCGGCTTCTCGACCTACCAGCGCAACGACGGCGTGTTCAACGACCACAAGCTGACCGGCCTGGTGCGCGTGAGCTACGAGATCGACAAGAACAACATGGTTTACGCCAGCGTGTCGACCGGCTACAAGTCGGGCGGCCTGCAGGACGGCGGCGTGCCATACGGCTCCGAGACGCTGACCAACTACGAGATCGGTTCGAAGAGCACCTTCCTCGGCGGTACGGTACGGATGAACAATTCGGCCTACTACGAGAAGTTCAAGGGCTTCCAGTTCAGCGCACCGGTCACCAACCCGGACGGCACCCGCGGCCTGGCCACCAGCAACGCGGAAGGCGCGAAGGTATGGGGCCTGGAGACGGAGATCGCGGCCAAGATCACGCGTGATGACCGCGTGCAGTTCACGGCGGCGTACACCAACGCCACGCTCAAGCACCTGATCGGCGGCAGCAACGACTACGTGCTGCCGGCGTGCTCGGTGCCTGGCATCAGCACCTGCCTCGACGTGACCGGCAACACCATGCCGCACTCGCCGAAGTTCAGCGCGCAGATGATGTACCAGCACAGCTTCGCGCTGGCCAACGGCACGCTGGTCCCGCGCATCAGCGCGCACTACGAGACGGCCAGCTGGCTGAGCGTGTTCAATCTGGGTGAGCCGGACAAGCAGAAGGCCTACACCCGCACCGACCTTGGCCTGCGTTTCGACGCCGATTCGAAGTGGTACTTCGACGCCTACATCCGCAACGCGGAAGACGCGAAGATCAAGACCAGCGCGATGAACGCCAACGGTCCATGGCAAGCGCAGTACCTGCCGCCGCGCACCTTCGGCATCAACGTCGGCAAGTCGTTCTAAGCAAAGAGTTTTTCATGTAGTCCCAGTGTTGTAGTGCTCTTCTGCCCCTCGTCCTGCAAAGGCCGAGGGGTTTTTTTATGGTTCTTCACGGCCCTGTTGCAATGAGCCATTCGGGCTGCGACAGGCGATCGATAAAGAAGCGTGCGAGTACTTCCACTTTGGCTGGCCGGCTCTTCAACGTCGGAGTGACGAAATACAATCCTCCCTTAGCCATCACCCAGTCTGCCAGAATGACTTCCAAATGCCCGCTCCGTATATATTCCGCGGCGATAAACTCAGGCAGTTCCGACACCGCCAGTCCCGCGAGAATGGTAGGGATCATGGCGTCCGAATTCGTTACCCGCAGGCGTCCTTCCGGCACAATGGTTTCTTCCTTGCCCTTCTTATTCGTCAAACGCCATACGTCATTGCGCGCGCGGTAGGCATAGCCAAGGCAATGCTGAGGATTCAAGTCTTTTGGATGCTTGGGCCGGCCGTGCTGCTCAAGGTAACTGGGCGCCGCAACAATGACTCTGGAAACAGGGCACAATCTTCTCGCCACCAGGGAGGAATCTGGCAGCACGGCAATGCGCAGCGCCGCATCGAAGCCTTCCCCCACCAAGTCGACCGTCGCATCGGATAAGTGCAAATCAATCGATACGTCGGGATAAGCGGATAAAAACTCCGGCAAAAGCGGCGCCACCCATTTCAGTCCAAACGACATCGGCACCGCGAGCCGGATCAGGCCACGCGGCTGCACGGACAGTTCCCTCGCCACGCCTTCCACTTCTTCCGCATCCCGGTAGATGCGCGTGGCGCTTTCCGCGATCGTGCGACCAAATTCCGTCAAGGCCAGCTGGCGCGATGTCCGGTTGAAAAGGCGGGCGCCCAAGCGCTCCTCGAGACGGCCAACCGCCCGCGACACGGTAGCGACAGACACATCCATTGCTCTGGCGGCAGCAGCAAATGACCGCTCCTCCACCACTTTGGCAAACATGGCCAAGCCTTCAAAATCAGGAATTTTCGACATCGACAATTATGCAACGATCGTTTTCAATTCTTGCTATTTTAAAACAATATCGAACCCGATAAGCTTCCTCCTGCCAACCGAGCAAAACAATTGTTCAAACAACCCAGCAAGGAGAACTACCATGTCGCAAAAACTCAACGGAAAAATCGCCCTCGTCACCGGCGGCACGTCTGGCATTGGCCTGGCAACGGCCAAGCGCTTTGCCAGCGAAGGCGCGCATGTCTTCATCACAGGCCGGCGCGAGAAGGAACTGGAGGCGGCAGTTGCTGCAGTGGGCAATGCCACCGGCGTCCGTATCGATTCATCCAATCTGTCGGAACTGGACACGCTTTTCAAGCGCATTGAGGAAAGCAAAGGACGTATCGATGTCCTGTTCGCGAATGCCGGCGGCGGCTCCATGCTGCCCTTGGGCGCGATCACCGAGGACCAGTTTGACGACACCTTCGGCCGCAATGTCAAAGGCGTGCTCTTTACCGTGCAAAAAGCCTTGCCTCTTCTATCCAACGGCGCCTCGGTCATCTTGACCGGATCGTCTGCGGCGCACACCGGCACGGCGGCATTCAGCGTCTATGCCGCGTCCAAGGCTGCTGTGCGAGCCCTGACCCGCAACTGGATTCTGGACGTAAAGGATCGCAATATCCGTTTCAACACGATCAGCCCTGGGCCGGTAAAAACGCCTGGCCTGGTTGAATTGGCAGGTCCGGACGCTGCGCAACAACAGGGCCTGCTGGACTATCTGGCGGCCCAGGTCCCGATGGGGCGCGTGGCGGATCCCGATGAAATCGCGAAAGCCGCAGTCTTCCTTGCCTCCGACGACGCCAGCTATGTCAACGGCATTGACTTCGCGGTTGACGGTGGCCTGGCCCAGGTCTGATGTTTGCCCACATAACCAGCACGAGCGCTGACTGTGCCCGATCATCCACTCCCTAGTCCTTGTTGTGGAACGGCGCGTACCAGGTGACGATGAACGACGGGATGGTCGCGGCCATCACCAGCCAGAAGTAGTGCACATAGCCCAGCGCCTGTTGCAGGTGGCCGCTGACGACGCCCGTCACCATCATGCACAAACCCATCAGTCCCGTGCCGAACGCGTAGTGCGTGGTGGTGTATTTTCCCGGCGCCAGCTGCTGCATCAGGTAGATCATGAAGCCCACCGAACCGAAACCGAAGAAGAACTTCTCGATCGCCACGCCGGCGCTGATCACCAGCAGGTCGTGCGGCTGGTAGATGCTCATCAACAGGAAGGTGACGTTGGGGATGTTGACCGCGCAGCACAGCAGGAACAAGGTCGCCGGCAGCCCGCGCCGCGCGACGAAGATCCCGCCCAGCAGGGAGCCAAGCAGCACCGCGATCAGGCCGTAGGTGCCGTAGATCAGGCCCAGCATCTCGTTCGACAATCCCAGCCCGCCCTGCGCCACCGGATCGACCATGAAGAAGGGGCCGATCTTTTCCAGCAGCCCGATACTGAGCCGGAACAGGAACGCGAACAGCACCATCAACCACACGTCGCGCTTCTGGAAGAAGGTGACAAAGGAATCCTTGAGGATGAAGGCCGCATCGGCCACCGAGGCCGGCGCGTTCTCCGCCTTGGCGCCATCGGGCATCACGCGCATGTGCCACAGCGCGGCGACGATGGTGATGGCGGCGACGATGAAGAAGATGATGCGCCACGAGTCGATCCATTCCGGCCCGAACACGCCGGCCTGGTGATGGAAGTAGTGCGTGTGCAGCCAGCCGCTCAGGTACACCATGCCGCCCGAGGCGACGATGGGACCGATGTTCCAGCTCAGGCTCTGGATGCCGCAGAACAGCGACTGCGTCTTGGCGTCCAGCGAGGTGACATACACGCCGTCGGAGGCGATGTCCTGCGTGGCGCCGACCAGCGACAGCACGCCGAACATGAACACCATCACCACCATGTAGTCCGGCAGCGACATCGCCAGCGCCACGCCGGCGAAACCGAGGCCGATGATCAGCTGCGCGCACAGCACGAAGAACTTCTTGGTGCGGTACATTTCAACGAAGGGCGCGAACAGCGGCTTGATGGTGTAGGCCAGGATCAGGTAGCTGGCGTATTGCGCGGCCTGGCCGTTGTCCATGCCCAGGTTCTTGAACATGATGGAGGTGACGCTGGTGAGCATCATGTAGGTCAGCGCCATGGCGAAATAGCCGCTGGGGACCCACAGCATCGGCGTGCCGCGCGCGAACATGGCGCGCAGCAGCGATGGCGGTTGGCTGGCGGCGGCGGATGCCGGCGCCTCTTGTGGCACGGCGGATGGTGCGGTTTGCATGGTGTCGTCCTCGTTGTTCTCGTCGGAGTGTAAAGCATCAGGCTCTGTGGCCTGTAGAAAGGAAAACGCCGGCATCTGCGCCGGCGGGATTAAAACGTTTGCTGTCAGGCCGCGTGCGCGGTGCGTTGCGGCCTTTGCTTGAGCAGGTATTCGCGATACCAGTGCGCGCTGTGCTTCAAGGTGCGCTTCTGCGTCGCGTAGTCCACGTGGACGATGCCGAAGCGCTTGGCGTAGCCGGAGTTCCATTCGAAGTTATCGAGCAGGCTCCAAAGGAAGTAGCCCTGGATGTCCACGCCCTTCAGGCGCGCGTCGTTGAGCGCCTTCAGGTGGCGCTGCACGAAATCGATGCGCGCCTCGTCCGGGATCTCGCCGTCGACGATCACGTCGGGATTGGCCATGCCGTTCTCGGTGATGTAGATCGGCGGCAGCTCGTATTCCGCCTTCAGTTTCAGCAGCAGCTCGGTCAGGCCGTCGGGGAAGATCTCCCAGCCCATGTCGGTGGTGCCCAGCTTCGCTTCCGGCTGGCGCGGCGGGGTCTCGGCCGAGCAGTAGGCGCGGAAGTAGTAGTTCACGCCGAGGAAGTCGATCTTGTGCTGGATATCCTTGAAGTCGTTTTCATGGATCACCGGCGCATTGTCGCCGTGGCCCTGCAGCGCCAGTTCCGGGTACTTGCCCTTGAAGATGGGGTCCATGAACCACTGCACCGAGCGGGCGTATTCGAATTCGGCCATCGCCTTGTCGGCCGCGCTGTCGGTGGCCGGGTCGGCGGTCCACTGGTTGAGCACGATGCCCAGCTTGGCCGGGCTGCCCACCGCGCGCATCGCCTGCATCGCCAGCCCGTGCGACAGCAGCAGGTGGTGCGAAACCTGGATCGATTGCTTCAGGTCCGCCACGCCCGGCGCGAACTGCGCGTTGCCGTAGCCCAGGTTGGCCGTGCACCACGGCTCGTTGTGCGTTGCAATCGTTTTCAAGCGCGAGCCAAAACGGCGCGCCACTTCGGCGGCGTAGTCGGCGAAGCGGTAGGCGGTGTCGCGATTGAGCCAGCCGCCTTCGTCCTGCAGGCCTTGCGGCAGGTCCCAGTGGTAGAGGGTGGCGTGGGCGTCTATGCCCTTGGCTTCGAGCTCGGACAGCAGCCGGTCGTAGAAGGCGAAACCGGCTTCGTTCCAGGCGCCTTTGCCGGTGGGCTGCACGCGCGACCAGGCCATCGAGAAGCGGTAGGCGTCCACGCCCAGGCCGGCCATGATGGCCACGTCTTCCGGGTAGCGGTGGTAGTGGTCGCAGGCGACGTCGCCGTTGCTGCCGTCGATGACTTTGCCCGGCGTGTGGCTGAAGGTGTCCCAGATCGACGGGCCTTTGCCGTCGTCGGCCGCGCCGCCTTCAATCTGGAAGGCGCTGGTGGCGACGCCCCAGGTAAACGAGGGCGGAAATTGCGTGAAATCGGTCATGTGAGGTCGTTTTGAGGTTTAACGGGTGTGGAATAGGGGCATTTTGACGTTTGAAAACGATTTCACGCCGCTTCCCTTGATTAGACCTCAACTCAAACGGAGTGTCAATCATTAGCTGAAGCGGAGGGGCGGTTAGGGGGGACTGATATAATGCTGCCTCATTGTTCACCGACTCACTTCATCCCATGTCTTCCGATACCCCTAAAGACGGCCCAGCGCGGCCGATGCTCTACGACCCGACCGAACACCGCATCCGCAGCTTCGTCACGCGTGCCGGCCGCCTGTCGACCGCGCAGGCGCGCGCGCTGGAGGAACTGAGCCCGAAGTACATGATCGAATACGCCAAGGCGCCGCTCGATTATGAGCAGGCCTTCGGCCGCAAGGCGCCGGTGGTGCTGGAGATCGGCTTCGGCATGGGCGGCACCACCGCGCACATCGCCGGCGTGATGCCGGAGAAGGACTTCATCGGCGTGGAAGTGCACACGCCCGGCGTGGGCAGCCTGCTCAAGCTGATCGAGGAACAGGGCCTGACCAACCTGAAGGCGATCCAGCACGACGCGGTCGAAGTGCTGAACCAGATGATCCCGGACGGCTCGCTGCACGGCGTGCATATCTACTTCCCGGACCCGTGGCACAAGGCGCGCCACAACAAGCGCCGCCTGATCCAGCCGCCGTTCGTCAAGCTGCTGGTGCGGAAGCTGGCCGTGGGCGGCTACCTGCATTGCGCCACCGACTGGGAAGACTACGCGGTGCAGATGCTGGAAGTGCTGGGCGCGGAAGAGGGCCTGCAGAACACCGCCGACGGCTACGCGCCGCAGCCGGCCTATCGTCCGCTGACCAAGTTTGAGAACCGCGGCCTGAAGCTGGGCCACGGCGTGTGGGACCTGGTCTTCACCAAAAAATAGTTATTTGCGCAGCCGGACGATGGCCGCGTTCAAGCGCTTGAACGTCTCGTCCGGCACCGACCTGCCGCACCACAGGCGGCGCTCGTAGCCTTTGTACAGGTCGGAGAAGTAGATCCGCTTGTAGTGCGAGGCCGGATAGCCCGAGGCCTTGACCGCTTCCTCCAATTCCTCTTCCGTGATGAAGAAGTAATCGATGCTGTGCCGGCGCAGCATGTCCAGCAGCTGCTGGGTGTCGGCCGCGCTGGGGATGGCCGGCGTCTTGTAGCGCAGCAGGCCGCGGTCGATCGCCACGCCGTAGGACACGCCCTTGTTCACCACCACGCGCAGATGCTGGTCGGTCAGCGTATCTTTCAACGGCTCCTCGTCGTGCATGGCGGGATTGCCGCTCCAGGTCAGCGCGAACGGGCGCTTGTCCTCATACACCACTTCCGAGAATTTCCCGATGCGTTCGCGCTCCGGCGTCTGCAACCAGCCCAGCATGCAGGCGGGTTCCTGCGCGGCGTCCTGCATCAGCACCAGCTGCTGCTTGGCGGGCGTCTGGCGCACGACGAAGGGAATGCCGGCCGCCTTGAGCGCGGCAATGGCGGGGTTGGCGGCGTGGCCGGTCAGTACGCCGCGCGTGTCGGCGTATTGCAGCGGCGGGCTTTGCGCGTAGTGAAGCACCAGCGGCGGCACCGGCTGCGCCGACACGGCGCCCGCCGCCAGCAGGGACAATGCGAACGCCTTCATCACTTCTCCAGCTGCTCCATGTCCAGCACCACCACGTAGGCCAGGCGACCGTTCTGCCACACGCCGCCGCCGCGCACCTGCGCGTCGCAGGTCGTGGTGCGGCCTTCGATCTCCTCGTGCTTCAGCAGCGCGCGGAAGGCCACCGATGCCTTGGGCGACAGGTAGCCCGTCATGCGGCCGTCGAGGAAGACCGCGACGGCGGCGCTTTCATATGGATTGACGTCGTCCGGCACCAGCGTCGCCAGGTAGGGCGCGGCCGCGTTGCTGTCGCCATGCGCGCCGGCCAGCGCCTTGAGCGTGGCCTGGTAGCGCGATTCGTTCACCACCTCGACCAGGAAGCGTCCGTCGTCGGACCAGTGCAGCGCGGGCGCGCCCTCGGGCAGCTTGGGCTCGTAGGGCGTGGCGGGACGCGCCGGCAGCGGCATCGGCTTGGCCGGATTGGTCTTGATGATCGCGTAGACCACCAGGCCGGTGACGGCGATGATCAGCAGGGAGATGGCGAGTTCCATGGCGGGCTTGTTTATGCCTTTTATCTAAAGGCCGACATCTTAACGCATGCCCTTGGCCTGATACACAATTTTGCCGCCCACCACAGTCTGCAGCACCTTGATGTTGGCGATGTCCTCGGCCGGAATGGTGAAGAAGTTCCGGTCCAATACGATCATGTCGGCCAGCTTGCCCGGCTCCAGCGATCCGGTCAGGTCTTCCTGGCGCAGCGTGTAGGCGGCGTTGAGCGTGATGGCGCGCAGCACGGCGGCGCGCGGCATGCCGGGCTGCGTGCCCAGCGTGCCGGCGTATTCCTTGCCGGCGTTGGGCGCGGCGGTGCGGGTCACGCCGACTTTCAGCGCGAACCATTCGTCGAGCGGATCGACCGGCCAGTCGCTGCCGAAGGCGATGCGCGCGCCGGCGTTGAGCAGCGGCGCCTGCGGCTCGACGAGGGCGTAACGTTGTGGGCCCATGTAATCCTTCAGCGCGCCCACGGTGTCCGGCGCCGGCTTCGCCCACTGGAAGGACAGCACCGGCGTCACGTCCAGTTTGGCGAAGCGCGGGTAGTCAGCCGGGGCGACGATTTCGTCGTGCGCCAGCGCGGGGCGCACTTCCTTGCCGGCCGGCGTGGAGCGCAGGTATTCGATGGCGTCCAGCGATTCGCGCACGGCGCGATCGCCATCGACGTGGATGTGCGGATCGATGTGGGCATTGGCCAGTTCGGACAGCGTGGCCTTCAGCGCTTCGGACGAGAAGTAGCTGGCCGGGCCGGTGCTGGGCCCGGGCTGCCAGTCCGGCTTGTCCGCCGTGCCCTTGTTGACCAGGTAGGGCTCCAGCATGGCGCCCGTGAAGGCCGGCGCCGAGATCACGCCGTCCATGAACAGCTTCGCGTGGCGCACCTGCATCGACGGCGCGACGCGGGTGGGCCCCTGGTCGAACTGCTTCTGCTGCTTGAGCAGCTCGGCCACCGCGCTTTGCGGCGTGGCGCCTTTATCCAGGTCGATCAGCACCGCGAAGTGCGCGCGCGCCGTCAGCTTGCCTTGCTTGTGCAGGTCGGCGAAGGCGGTCATGGTTTCGGGATCGGTGTAGGCGTCGAGGAAGCTGGTGATGCCTTGCTTGCGCATCGCCGCCAGCGCCGCCCTGGACGCGGCCAGGTTCTCGGCCACGGTCAGCGGCGGCAGCAGGTTCATTGCCATGTCCTGCGCGGCGTCTTCCAGCAGGCCGGTGGCGTCGCCCTTGGCGTCGCGGGTGATCTTGCCGCCGGCGGGATCGGGCGTGTCGCGCTGGATGCCGGCCAGTTGCACGGCCTTGGAGTTCAGCAGCGCCGAATGGCCGAAGGAGGAGCGCACGATGACGGGGCGCTCGGTCTTCAGCGCGTCGAGCGTGGCGGCGGTGGTTTCCACGCCGTCCGGCAGCATCCCTTGCTGGAACCAGTTCACCACCACCAGCCAGCGGCTGGCGCCGGACTTTTTGTCCTTGTCCAGGCAGGCCTGGATGCGCGACTGGAACTGCGCCACCGTCAGCGCCTCGTAATCGAGGCTGCAGTTGAGCAGGCGGCTGCCGCCCGACTGCGGATGCATATGGCCGTCGATCAGGCCGGGCATCAGCATGCGGCCGTGCAGGTCGATGACCTTGGTTTTCCTGCCGGTCAGCGGCTTGGCGCCGGCGTTGTCGCCCACGTAGACGATGCGGCCGGCGCGCACTGCCAGCGCCTGCCGCACGCTGTCCTTCGCGTCGACGGTGTAGATGTAGCCGTTGCGGTAGACGGTGTCCGCCGGGGCCTCGGCGGCGATTGCCGCCGGTCCTGCCAATGCCAGCGTGAGTGCGGCGACGTATCGGTTCATGCGGTTCCCTGTGTTATGCGGCTCCCATCACCTTGGCGCGCGGGGCCAGCGGCAGGAACGCCAGCAGGTTCCCCGCCAGGACCAGCGCCAGCCCGGCCAGCGCCGTCGGCGTCCAGTGGTAGCCTTCGTAGATCGTTGAAATGGTCAGTGCCACGATGGGGAATAATACCGTGGAATAGGCCGCGCGGTCCGGTCCGATGCGGCCGACCAGCAACAGGTAGGCGGTGAAGCCGATCACCGAGCCGGGGATCGCCAGGTACAGCAGCGCGCCGACGTAGCGCGTGTTTGGCTCCAGCGCGAACGGCATGCCCAGCGCCAGCGCCGCCACGCCCAGCGTGGTGGAGCCGATCAGCATGGCCCAGGTGTTGGTCAGCCACGGCGTCAGGCCCAGCGACTGCATGCGGCTCGACAGCAGGTTCCCGCAGGAGAAGCACAGCGTGCCGCCCAAGGTCAGCGCGAGGCCCATCATCACCTTGCTGTCGTTCCAGTGGCCGGCCATCTGCGGCGCGAACAGCAGCACGATGCCGGTCAGGCCGAGCAGGGCGCCCATCATCACCTGGCGGCGTATCGGCCGGCCGAGGAAGATGCGGCCGTTGATGGCGTTCCAGATCGGCGCGGTGGAGAACACCACCGCTTCCAGCCCGCTGGTGATCCATTGGCTGGCGTAGTAGAAGCACAGGAAGTTCAGGCAGAACAGCGCCAGGCCCTGTGCGAACAGGTAGCGCCACGCCTGGCGCGGCGGCCACCACGGCTTGCGGGTGACGAGCAAAAATCCCATCAGCACGGCGGCGGCCAGCCAGAAGCGGTAGGCGATCGACACCGGCGCCGGCACCAAGCCGAGCTGGAAGGTGATGGCGATCCAGGTGGTACCCCAGATCAGGACAGTGAGCAGGTAGAGGAAGATATTCATGCCGTCAGCATGCCGCGCGCGTGGCGCGGGCGCTTGTCTGGAATTGCGCAAATTGGCGCGCCGCCGGCGGGGAGGGCGCGCTCCGTGCTAGACTTTCAGCCAACTCTTACTGATTGCTTGCGCCGTGCCAGCCCGCCCTTCCACCGCCACCGATGCCTCCCCCGCCCGCGCGCCGGACGGGCTGATTTCGCACGCCGTGTTCCGCACCATGTCCGAGACCGACGCGGTGCTGGAGCGCTTCGCCTGGCTGGGCGATGAACTGGCGGTGGCGATCTGGCGCCGCGACACCGAGGTCGCCGAAACCAGCTACTCCAAGCCGGGCCACCACACGCTGTCCTACTACATGGGCGGCGGCTACCGCACCGAGCGCGACGAGCTGCCCGGCCTGTACGGCGCGCCGGAGCGCTTATGCACGCTGCCGGACTGGCACGAGTCCAGCTGGACGGTGCGCGGGCCGCTGCGCTTCCTGCATGTCTACTTCCTGCCCGAGCACTTCACGCGGCGCGCGGTGGTGGAGCTGGACCGCGAACCGCGCGAGATCACGCTGGCCGACCGCACCTACTTTGAACATGAGCGCATCGGCCGCCTGTGCGCGGGGCTGGCGAACATGTCGTGGGAAGGCGCGGACGGCCAGCTGCGCGCCAACGAGACGGTGCACGAGACCCTGAGCCATCTGCTGCTGTCGCAATCGATGCCGCAGCATCAGCAGCGCGTGCGCGGCGGCCTGGCGCCGGTGGTGCGGCGCCGCCTGGCCGACTACATCGAGGCTAACCTGGCGCGGAACATCTCGCTGGGCATGCTGGCGCAGCTGGCGTGCATGTCGGAGTACCACCTGGCGCGCATGTTCAGGATCTCGTTCGGCATGCCGCCGTCGGCGTGGATCGCGGCGCGCCGTGTGGAGCATGCGCGACGGCTGTTGAAGACCACCGACCAGCCCTTGCAGCAGGTCGCCGACGCCTGCGGCTACGCGGACCTGAGCCACTTCAGCCACCGCTTCCGCGACGCGGTTGGCGCGCCGCCCAGCCGTTACCGCGGAATCGTTACGGCCTAGGCGTTTCGAACGAGAAGCCCGGCGCGTACAGGTGGTAGCCGTCGAAGTCCTGCTTGCCGATGTCCGCGCCCTGGCTGCGCGCGATCGCATAGGCCATGCTGAAGTGGAAGTAGAAGTTGGGCAGGATGTAGAGGTTCAGGTATTCGTCGGCCGGCAGTGCGATGTCGGCGAAGCCGGCGCGGTCGCGGCACAGGCGGTCGGCCGGGCCTTCGAACTGCCGCAGTGGAATCGCGGCGATGAAGGCGATGGTGTCGTCGAGTTGCCTGGCCAGCGCGGCGAAGGACAGCTCCGCGCCGTCGAAGCTGGCCGGCGGCAGGCCGGCCAGAGGGCAGCAGCCGCGCAGCGCAAAATTGCAGGTGGCCCGCACCTGCGAGGCGAACGGCAACATGCCGGCATGCAGCCGGGCGCCGAGGAGCTCCGGCCTGCCCTTCACTTTTTCAACAATTCCAGCCAGCTGGCCGAGGGAGCGATTAAAAATAATTGATGCATGCATGGCACGTCCTGGATGGGGTGTCGGAAACGATACAGCCAAGTTTAACCCAGCCGTTCAACAGGCGTGGTCCCACTGCAGTGGAAATGCGAGTCGATATTGATTTCGCTTATACGTCGCGCCGTCCGATTGCGCTAGTCTGGCTGCTTGTCCGTAGCGGGAGGTCCTCATGTCCACCCAAAAGAAACGCGCCAAGCTTCCACTTAAACCCACAGACAAAGCCAACCCTGGCTTGCTGGATGCGATATTCGCATCGGCAACTGAATATGCGATCATCACCACCGACCCCAAGGGGAGTATCGTCTCCTGGAACAAGGGCGCGGAACTGGTGTTCGGCTATGCGCCCGACGAGATCGTTGGCAAGCCGCTTGCCCTCATCTTCACGTCGGAAGACAACGCCGATGGCGTGCCCATGCGCGAGCTGACATATGCGCGCGACATCGGCCGAAGCGATGATGTCCGCTGGCACCGCCGGAAGGATGGCTCCGTCTTTTGGGCCGATGGGGTGATGACCCCGATCCGGGATTTCAACGGCGAGATCACGGGATACCTGAAAATTCTTCGTGACGAGACCGAACGCAGGCGCGCTGAAGCGGAGCGTGCGCAAATGGCGCGGATCGATCTGTTGACCGGTGTGGGCAACCGTTCGGAGCTGGAGGAGCGGCTGAGCGAGATGTCGGCGGCGGCGCTTCGCAATGGCAATCTGCTGCTGATCCATATGATGGATCTGAACAACTTCAAGCAGATCAACGACCGCTGGGGGCATCAGGCCGGGGACAGGCTGTTGCAGCAGGTGGCGCGCTCCATTCGCGAGGCCATACGCGACTCCGACTTCGTGGCGCGCCTGGGCGGCGACGAATTTGTCGTGTTGCAGGCCAATGTGCAGACACCCGCAACCGGCGCCAGCCTGGCGATCAAGCTGATCGAGACGCTGTCGAACCCGATTCAAATCGACGGCCATGAAGTGGTCATCGGCGTCAGCATCGGGATCGCGGTCTTTCCGGACGATGCCGGCGACCATGACGAGCTGATGCGCAAGGCTGACCTGGCGCTTTACAAGGTCAAGAATGAGCGCAGTCATGGCGGCTACCATTATTACTCCAAACAACTTGATGCCGAGGCGCACAACAAAGCCCAACTGATCGCCAGTCTGAAGCGCGCAGTGAAGGCGCGCGCGTTTCGGCTGCACTACCAGCCGCAAGTCGATGCCCGCAGCGGGAACATTGTGGCGGTCGAGGCGCTGCTGCGTTGCCAGGACGCGGCGCTGGCCAATCGGCCCGTCGAGGAAATCATCGCGCTGGCGATCGACTCGGGCCAGATGCTGGAGCTCAGCCTATGGGTCCTGACGGAGGCGTGCGCGCAGTTCGGCAAATGGCAGGCCCAGGGCCTGACCGATTTTAAAATGTGCATCAACCTGTGTCCGCGCGAGCTGCTGTATGCCGAACTGTCCGAGCATATCGAGCGCATCCTGAGGGAAAACAAGCTGGATGGTGAAGACATCGAGATCGAGATCACGGAGAACCAGGCCGTCGAGAGCGATGGGCCGGGATCGACGATGCTGGCGCGCTTGCGCTCGTTGGGCGTCACCATCGCCATCGATGACTTCGGGACCGGCTATTCGTCGCTCAGCAAGCTGCGCGGGCTGCCGGTGGACAAGGTCAAGCTCGACCGTTCCTTCCTGGAGCGCATTCCTGCGGACCAGGACAGCTGCGCGGTGGTCAGCGCCATCATCACGCTGGCCCACACCCTGCGGCTGAAGATCATCGTCGAAGGGGTGGAGTCGCCGGAGCAGGTATCGTTTTTCAGGCGCGAAGGCTGCGAGATCTTGCAGGGTAATTTTTTCAGCAAGCCGCTGCCGGCCGAGGCTATTTCGAGACTACTGAAATTCCCGGTCCAGGATTGATGTCATTTGGCGGAGAGCAGCCGCGCTATATTCTGCGCGCGGAATGCCTCGACAACAAAATCGATAAAGACGCGCGTCTTCGCCGGCAGCAGCTTCTGGCTGGTGAAGTATAGGGAGACCGCCCCGACATCGCCATACCAGTTTGGCAGCAGGCGCACCAGCGCGCCGCTTTCCAGGTGCGGCGCCGCGTGCGGCACCGGTATCAGCCCGACGCCAAGGCCCAGCACCACGGCGCGGCTGAGCGCATCCGGATCGTTGACCAGCATGACGGCCCGCTGCTTCGCCGTGACTTCGGCGCCGGCGTGATTGCGCATGACCTGCGTGCGCAAACGGCCCGTCAACGGCGAACGTATCACCACGTTGGGGAACTCGGCAAGTCCGGATGGATCCTTGGGGCGGCGCTTGCCCTGCAATAACGCGGGCGCCGCCACCGCGATCAGATGGATGCGGGCCAGTTCGCGCGCCACCATCCCCGGCGGCAGCTCGAAGCCGGCGCCGATGGCCGCGTCGAAGCCGCCGGCGATCAGGTCCAGCGGACGGCTGTCGAACACCCAGTCCGGCATCACGCCCGGATAACGTTCGAGGAACGCCGGCATCAGCGGCAGCAGGTAGTCCATGCCGAATCCCGGCGCGGCGCTCAGCTTCAACACGCCGGCCGGTTGTCCGGCGTTGACCTTGATGTCGGCGATCGCTCCCTGGATGCTGTCGAGCCCTCCCTGCACCGATTGCTGGAAACGTTCGCCCGCTTCGCTCAGCGTCAGGCCGCGCGTGCTGCGCATGAACAGCTGCACGCCCAGGTTGCGCTCCAATAGCGCGACGTTGCGGCTCACCGCCGCCGGCGTCAGGCCAAGCCGGCGGGCCGCCGCGGAAAAGCTTCCGCTCTCGGCGCTGCGCACGAAGGATTCCAGATTGGCCAGGGTTTCCACGACTTTGCTTTCAAGTATTGATTGAAACTGATTATAGCCGGTTGCTACTAACGCTAGAAGCCAACCAGCCCTAGACTTCAACTCGGCAAACAGTTTATACACTTAACCTTCAAAGGAAACATCATGACTATCGGTATCATTGGCTCGGGCGCCCTCGGCTCCAACTTCGCTCGCATTCTGGCCAAACAAGGCATCGCGGCCACCATCTCCAACAGCCGCGGGCCTGCCTCGCTGGCCGACCTGGTGAAGGAACTGGGACCGTCCATCAAGGCGGGCACCGTGGAGGAGGCGGCAAGCGCCGACATCGTGCTGGTGGCGGTGCGCTGGGTCGACGCGGAGAGAGTGCTGGGCAGCCTGCCGGCATGGAATGGCCGCATCGTCATCGACGGCACGAATCCGGTGGAGTTCTTCGATCCGGCTACCTCGCCGGACGCGAACGACACCAGCAATCCGCTGGCGGCGTATGGGATCAAGGCGGTCGATTTGGGCGGCAAGCACTCCAGCCAGGTCATCCGGCAATTGGTTCCCGGCGCGCGCCTGGTCAAGGCCTTCAACCACAACGACGTCAACGTGCTGAAGGAGCCTGAAACGGCGGGCGGCAAGCGTGTGCTGTTCTACTCGGGCGACGACGCGGCCGCGAAGGCCGAAGTGCGCGCCATCATGGAAGGCGCCGGCTTCTTCCCGGTCGACCTGGGCGCGCTGGATGTGGGTGGTCCGCTGGCATCGCTGCCTTTCGGCCCGCTGTCGACGCACAACCTCGTGCGCGTCTCTTAAGCGACAGATTGACGTTGAGTCAGGCAAGTGACAATGCAGTCGCGAACAAATTCATTTAGCGACTGCTCAGATTCGGAGGCGGCTAAACATGCGTCCCGGTGAACGTCTGACCCAACGCGTACGTTAAAGCTTCCGCTGTATGGGCGATTTGCTGGCTTGCCGGTACGTTCGCAATAATCGATATATCGGTCCACGGCGTCGATGAAGGCTTGTTTCAGTTCGCCTGGATTTTCGCCTTCATAGGTAATCAGATCATCGATAAATAAAACCTTGCCATGAAGGCAGTTATCCTCAGTGCTGATCTCGCCGGTGCCGTGATAGCCTTTGTGTGAAAAAGTCGGTTTGGTCATGATCTTCCTCAGACGCGATCCTTGCAGGCGGCTATGGCTTCGCGTGCGCGCTTTACCTGATAAATTTTCAGCAGGCCTGAAGGATGAGTTTTCGACATCGTGAACCGGTATCCTGTGATGTGCTCAAACACATAGTGGGAACTGCCATCGCAACTCTCGCTAAAATTATGCTGACGCATCAAAGTGACCAGCTCCTCCCACGTGAAATCAGTTGGAGGCGGCACTTTGTGTAGCTTGTTGTAGAGTTTCTCTTTTCTGGACATAAAATTATGCCAATGAAGGGAGTGTACTGCAACTAAAAAGCAGTTGCACTAAAATTCCTCAAACGGATTCGGCCCGCTCAGTCGAGTACGACGAAAGCAAAGCGGTCGATGCCAGGAATATCAGCATCGCCTTCCGCTAACTATTCCATCTCGCTGATCATGGCGACAATCTCGTCGCCGTAGGAAGCGAGCTTCTTCTCGCCGACGCCGGAGATGCCGCGCAGGTCGGACAGCGTGGTGGGGCGGGCCTTGGCGATTTCGCGCAGCGTGGCGTCGTTGAAGATGATGTAGGCCGCCACGTCGTGCGCGCGCGCGGTCTCCACGCGCCACCAGCGCAGCTTGTCGAAGATGGCCTGTTCGCGCGGCGACAGGTCGCTCTCCACATAGCCCTTCGATGCGCGGCTCGGGCTCTTCTGCTTGACCGGCTTCTGGTACTGGCGCAGCTGCACCTTCTGCCCGCCCTTGAGCACCGGACGCGCGGCGTCGGTCAGCTTGAGCGAGCTGTATTGTTCATGGTCCACCGTCACCAGCCCGAGCGCGATCACCTGGCGCAGGATCGCGCGCCATTCCTGCTCGCTGCGGTCGGCGCCGATGCCGAACACCGACAGCGAATCGTGGTGCCAGGTCTTGATGCGGTCCGTCTCCACGCCGCGCAGCACTTCGATCACATGGCCGGCCGCGAAGCGCTGGTCGACGCGGTACACCGCCGACAGCAGCTTCTGCACCGGCACCGTGCCGTCGAAGGACACCGGCGGAATCAGACAGGTGTCGCAATTGCCGCAAGGGCCG
This sequence comes from Duganella vulcania, assembly GCF_009857655.1. Classification (NCBI taxonomy): domain Bacteria; kingdom Pseudomonadati; phylum Pseudomonadota; class Betaproteobacteria; order Burkholderiales; family Oxalobacteraceae; genus Duganella; species Duganella vulcania. The sequence continues at coordinate 18,689 of NZ_WWCX01000058.1, read as the reverse complement.
GAAGCTTCGCCAAAGTAGTCCAGCAGGCGCACGCGCCGGCAACTCAGCGTCTCGCACAGGCCGAGCATCGCATCGAGCTTGTTGCCCAGCACCCGCTTGAAGGTCTCGTCGGCCTCCGACTCGTCGATCATCCGGCGCTGCAGCACCACGTCCTGCAGCCCGTAGGCCATCCAGGCGCTGGACGGCTCGCCGTCGCGGCCCGCGCGGCCGGTCTCCTGGTAGTAGCCCTCGATGCTCTTGGGGAGGTCCAGGTGGCAGACGAAGCGCACATTGGGTTTGTCGATGCCCATGCCGAAGGCGATGGTGGCGCACATGACGATGTTCTCTTCGCGCAGGAATTTGGCCTGGTTGGCCGCGCGCTTGGCGTGGTCCATGCCGGCGTGGTAGGCCATGGCGCGCACGCCGTTCTCGTTCAGGAACTCGGCGGTCTCCTCGACCTTCTTGCGCGACAGGCAGTAGACGATGCCGCAGTCGCCGCCATGCTCGGTGGTGATGAAGTCCAGCAGCTGCTTGCGGCCGTTGGCCTTCTCGACGATCTGGTAGCGGATGTTGGGCCGGTCGAACGAGGACACAAACTGCATCGCGTCGCCCAGCTGCAGGCGGTGGATGATTTCGGCGCGGGTCTGCGGATCGGCGGTCGCGGTCAGCGCGATGCGCGGCACGTTGGGGAACTGCTCGTGCAGCACCGACAGCTTGATGTACTCGGGCCGGAAGTCGTGGCCCCATTGCGATACGCAGTGCGCCTCGTCGATGGCGAACAGCGCGATCTTCGACGCCTGGAACAGGTTCAGGCAGCGCTCCGTCATCAGGCGCTCGGGCGCCACGTAGACCAGGTCGATCTCGCCCATGCGCACCTGGCGCTCGATGCGCGACGCTTCCTCGTAGGTCTGGGTGGAGTTGAGGAAGGCGGCGCGCACGCCCACCTCGGCCAGCGCGTCCACCTGGTCCTGCATCAGCGCGATCAGCGGTGAGACGACCACGCCAACGCCGTCGCGCACCAGCGCCGGGATCTGGTAGCACAGCGACTTGCCGCCGCCGGTGGGCATCAGGACCAGCGCGTCGCCGCCACCGCTGACATGGCCGACGATCTCCGCCTGCTGGCCGCGGAAGGCTGGGTAGCCGAACACGGTTTGCAGCAGATGAAGGGCGCGCTCGTTATTTTCCTGATGATCCATTTCTACTACTCGTTTCTACTGCAAAGATGTTAGTCGGCCCAGACGATGACACCGGTGTAGCCGGTGGCCAGCACCATCAGGCCGAAGGCGATGCGATACCACGCGAACGCGGTGAAGGTGTGCGAGCTGATATAGCGCAGCAGCCAGCGCACGCACAGGAAGGCCGAGACGAAGGCCGCCACGGTGCCGATCGAGAACAGCGGCAGGTCGGCGGCCGACAGCAGCGCGCGTTCCTTGTACAGCGAATACACGGTGGCGCCCAGCAGCGTGGGGATCGCCAGGAAGAACGAGAACTCGGTGGCCACCTTGCGCGACAGGCCGAAGATCATGCTGCCCATGATGGTGGCGCCGGAGCGGCTGGTGCCGGGGATCAGCGCGAACGCCTGGGCGATGCCGATCTTGATGGCGTCCGCCGGCGTGATGTCGTCCACCGAATTGATGCGGGCCATGGCCGGATTGGCCTTCTCGCGTTTTTCCACCCACAGGATCACCAGGCCGCCGATGATGAAGGCCAGCGCCACCGGCACCGGCGCGAACAGCTTGGCCTTGATGGCCTTGTTGAACAGCACGCCCAGCACGGCGGCCGGCAGGAAGGCGATCAGCACGTTGATGGCGAAGCGCTGCTGCTTCGGGTCGCCCAGGCCGGTCAGCACGGCGGCGATGCGCGCGCGGTACTCCCAGCAGACGGCGAAGATGGCGCCCGCCTGGATGACGATCTCGAACACTTTCATCTTTTCTTCCATGCCGTGGAAACCCAGCAGGTGTTCGGCCAGAATCAAATGGCCGGTCGACGAGATCGGCAGGAATTCCGTGAAACCTTCAACCAGGCCCATGATCAGGGCTTTGAGAGCGAGAACGATATCCATGAAGTAAGTAGTTAGTTGGTGGGAAAAGTGGGCGCTGTCATAGCGCCGGGGTCGAAGCTTACCATGTTCGCCGGCTCCGATTCTGAATCTCACTCAAGCGTAATGCGGTTTTCGGCGGCCCAACGAAAAAACGCCCCGGAGCGGGGCGTTGAAAGGAAGACAGTGCGGGCAGCCAGTGCGGCCGCTTACCAGCTGGCCTTGAGCGTGTACTTGCCGCTGGTGGCGCCGGTGCCGCCGCCGTAGTAGATGACCTTGGCGTACAGCGTGCCGGCGGTGCCGTAGCTGACGCTGTCGGTGGCGCCGGTGCCGTTGGTGCTGGACGCGACCTTGGTGCCGGCGCTGTTGTACAGCTCCAGGTCGTAGTCCGAGCTGGCGTTCGGGGCCAACGTCACGGTCAGCGTTTTGCCGGTCGGCAGCACGATCTTGTAGTAGTCGACGTCGCTCGAGGCGCTCATCGTGCCGTTGACCGTGGTGCCGGCGGTGGTGATGGCCTGCGCGGTGGCGGTGGTGTTGTTGCTCTCGACCTCGCTGATGGTCGGGCCGCTGACCACCGACGACAGGATGTTCTGCGCCTCGAACTTGGCCTGGAAGGTGTTGGCGTAGCTCAGGTCGGACGGGAACAGCGTCTTGGCCGCGTTGACGATGGCGGTGGCCATGGCCGGCATCTTGATGTTGCTGCCCAGGCCGAAGTGCGCTTCCAGGATGATCTGGTCGATGTTGGCGCGCGGCTTGCCGGCGGCGATCAGCGCCACCATGGACTGGTACAGCGGCGCCGACCACAATTCATCGGACTGGAAGCTGACGCCGCCCTCGGTCACCGACTGGTGCGCGCCGTAGGTCTTGCTGGCGTTGTACTTGGCGTCGGTGCGGTTGAGCAGGCGGCCGTCCCAGCAGGCGCCGTGGCCATCCCAGCTGAAGGCCCACTCGGGATGGTAGATCTTGCCGTTCGGCGTGCTGTAGGAGTAGGACGCGGCCCAGTAGTCGCCGAAGCCTTCGCCCATGGCGCCGGTGTCGCCGCCGCTCCAGCTGCTGTTGATGTTGGCCTGGATGCCGTGGCCGTACTCGTGCAGGATGACGTCCGCGTCCTCGCTGTCGTTGACGCAGCCGTGGCCGAAGGCCAGGTAGTCCGAGCCGGCCGCGCCGCCGCTGTAGTGCGAGTTGTCGTCGCCGTTGACGCCGTTGGTGTCCACGTCCAGCGGACGGTTGATGATGGACTTGGTGCCGGTGAAGCCCAGCGACTGGATGTAGCGCTGGCTCTGGTCCAGGTGGAAGTAGACGTTGGTGTCGTCGAAGGCGTCGTTGCCGCGCTTGGCCGTCCACACGCCGTTGCTGGTGGTGCTGGGCGCGGTGTTCGGCGACTCGATGTCCTTGAGGTTGACGAACGGGCCGCTCAGTTTGTAGACGCCGCCGGTCACCGTCAGGTCGCGCAGGGTCTTGGTCGAGTAGGCGGCGTCGAAGGCGGAGGCGGGCGAGGTGTCGGTCAGCGCGTCGGTGTTGAGCACGGTGCGCGGATCGGGATCGAAGGCGTAGCCGGAGCCGTTGATGCCGGACGGCGTGGCGGTGGCCACGGCGCCGCCCTGCAGGGCCTGGCGGCCATGCGTGCTCTGGCTGTCGTTGAGCGCCTTGGTGGCGGCGCGGCGGTCCAGCACGGGGCCGGCCAGCTCGGCGCGCGCGTCCAGCGAGCGCTTGCCGCGGCGCGGCAGCGAGGTGGAATAGGAACCGATCACCGTGCCGTCATGCGCGTTCAGGAATTGCACGAAACCGCCGGTCGGCATCTGCGCCTCGATGCGCACCTTGCGCGCCAGCTGCACGCCGTCCTTGGTGGGCACCCACACCAGCTCGGACGACGGCGCGGCCACCAGCGGATGCTGCACCTTCATATTGGACCAGGCCTTGTCCAATGCCTGGTCCTCGCTGATCTGGGCCTGGTTGTACAGCTGGTTGACGGCGCTGGCGTCCACCTTGTCGGAGATGTGGCGGGTCTCGTTGAAGATCTTTTGCAGCTGGCCGTTCTTGCCGATGGAGACGATGATCTCGGCCCGGTCCACGGGCAGTCCGCGCAGCATCTGCTGGTAGTGGTAGTGCTTGCCGGTGAGCGATTCCTGCACCTTCACCAGACCCAGGTTGTTCAAGCCGGCGGGCAGGCCGTAGCGGCTGGCGTTCTGGCGCAGCACCTCGTCGGCCGAGGTGGCGGCGGTGCCGGAGAACAGCGTGAGGTTGTCAACGGAATAGCTGTCGGCATGCGCGGAACCCGCGTAGGCCAGCACGATCAGGGATGCAAGTAGGGGACGGGCAAATGGGCGCATGCTGCATGGACTCCTGTAGAGATCGGGTTGATGGGTCTGCCAGACGAGTATAGCCACGGCTTTTTGCCGTTTGTAAAATCAAGCGTTTTTAGACAATTTGCGCAGTTCTGTTAAAAATGAGACATGGCGGCGCGGCGCGCGCGGCGCTAAGATGGACCCCAAATATCCGACGAAAGGAAGCGTATGCACAGGCTTTATTCCCCGCTGTTGACGGTAGCGCTGGCCGTGCTGGCGTCCGGCTGCGCGATGGCGCAGGTGCCGGGGCCGATTGAGGATGCGGAGCCGGAAGTGACGCGGCAGGTGGCCGCCGCCGTCGCGGCCATGGCGGCCGATCCCGCGGCGGAGGAGGCGCCGCTGCTGCGCGCCTGTCCGGCGAAGGCAGCGCCGCCGCTGGAGCTGCTGCAACGCACGGTCGACGGCGAGGAGCGCAGCTATTTGTACCGCGCGCGTTGCGGCAAGGCGCTGCTGGTGACGGCCACCATAGGGAAGAACCGCGCCATCAAGCACTTGCATGTGAAAACTGAATAAACGGTTTACCGGTTTTCAGGATGCTGGCTTGCGACCGGAGAGGCTTGGGGATGTTTTTTGGCCACTCGGTCTAAAACAGTCCAAAATTCGCGACATCAGTCTAAGGGAGTCTAAAATCGGCGGAGCGCCAGATTTTTTAGACCGGAATCGACTATCCGCTAATTTTTTTAGACTGAAATCGCCTTCTGCAAGGAGATGTTAAGACCGATTTAGACTTTTCGCCATGTCGTTTTAGACCGAAGCGGCGGTTCAGCACAGTCTTGAGGTGGGAGCGGAATTGTTCGATGATGGAATCACATCGCTACGAAGCGGAGTACTTTTCAGCCAGGTCTGATCTGTGTGGCGCAATGCCACGGTACGAAGACGTCCACCTGGTTGGTCGGATGGTTGACGATGTTCTTGTCAGCACATGGCGCAGCTTGGCCAGCGCCATGCAGGCCCCCTGTGCGCTGGTCTGCTCAGTGAATCGGCTAAGGATGACACAAGCCTGCTCCCTGTGACGCTGAAACCGTTCTGGCCACCAGCAGCGCATTGCGCGAGAAGCGCTATCGAAATCACTATTGCCGACGCCACCGTGCGTGTCTGCGCCGGCACAGACGCAGCGTTGTTGCAGCTGGTGCCTCAAAGCCCGCCCGCATGATCGGCCTACCCGCCGGTACCCGGATCTGGCTTGCCGCCGACATCACCGAAATACGCGCTGATATGAACGGGCGTGCTGCAAAGGTATAGATCGCGTTGGCCGAAGATCGTTATAGCGGCCACGTTTTTATGTTCCGTAGTCACCGTGACATGGTCAAGGTGCTGTGATGGCCCCGCGCGGCCTATGCTGGCCGGCCAAACTTTTTGAGCGAGGACGCCTCGTCTGGCCGCACGCCGACAGCGGCAGATTGGCGCTGACGCAAGTCCCACTTTCCATGCTGCCGGAAGGAATCGACTCCAACGAGTCTGAGCCAATCTCTCCGAAACTTTCACTTCCCGCGACCTGTCGCCTGTCCTTGGGTGTTCATGACAGGTTTTTACTATCGCCAGTGACCAAAAGTGCAAAATTTCTGGTCGGAAAACACGAACCCGTCTATCATCTTCCTCTGCTGAGTCCGCTTTGGTGAGCTGAAAATTCGCGTCTTTTCATCCTCCCTTGATTCGCCAGGCTCGCACCAGGCGCGACCGTAGCCAAACTGACAGGAACGTAGACACATGACCATCAAAGAAATCGAAGAAAAAATTCAAGAGTTAGTGGCGCAGTTTGAGCCCGAGACGTTCATCTATGACCTACTTGACGCCTACGGCAAACCGAAGGCTTCCATTACCCGTTTGCAAATAAAGGGGAAGGGGAGCTACAACCTATCCGATGAAGATGACGCGATCATTTGGAAGAAGCAGCTCTACTACAAGCACACCAGCAATAAGAATTTGAAGAGCTTGGCTGACGACATGTCTAGATCCGACATCGTAGACAAACATGAACCCCGCTTCATCGTCGTTACGAACAATAACGAAATCGTTGCTATCGATACTAAGACCAAGAATACTTTGGACAAGGACATTAGCGAGCTACACAACCAAGTTGATTTTTTCTTCCCTTGGACTGGCAAAGAAAAAGCTCAAGCCTATGTTGAGAACGTGGCTGATGTCAAAGCGGCCGAGAAAATGGCTAAGCTCTTTGACTTGCTTCGTGAAGACAATGAAGTTGAAGACGCTGAGAGCGCGCATGCACTTAATATTTTCCTGTCTCGTATCCTGTTTTGTTTCTTCTCTGAGGATACCGGAATTTTTCCCAAGGACCTCTTCACCAAAAGCATTGAAAAGCACACTCAAGAAGACGGTAGCGACCTCGCGCAATATTTAGAGCGGCTGTTCGATGTCCTGAACACCGAAAAGCGAAAGGACACTCCTGACTACCTTACTGCCTTCGATTATGTCAACGGCGGACTGTTTGCCGACAAGTTCAAGGTGCCAACCTTCACCCGAAAATCTCGCAAGATGATGATTGAGTGCGGAGCTGGGTTGAACTGGTCAGAAATCAATCCTGACATCTTTGGCTCGATGATTCAGGCAGTCGTCGACCCCGACGAGCGCGGCAACATGGGTATGCACTACACCTCTGTGCCCAACATCATGAAAGTCATTGAACCTCTATTTCTGAACGACCTCTACGATGAGCTCAAGAAGAACGAAGCGAACCTCAAAAAGCTTGAGAGCCTGTTGCTTCGTCTGGAAACGATTAAGGTCTTTGACCCTGCATGCGGATCTGGCAATTTCCTCATCATTGCCTATCGAGAGTTGCGCAAGCTTGAGATGGAAATATTCAAGTGCATTCAAACCATCAACCCCCAACAAGGACTTGCGCTTTCTGGTATCAAGCTCTCTCAGTTCTACGGTATCGAGCTAGACGACTTCGCACACGAGATTGCAATCCTCTCTTTGTGGCTCGCAGAACACCAGATGAACGTGGCCTTCAAGCTTCGATTTGGACAAGCCAACCCATCACTGCCATTGAACAAAGGTGGCAACATCGCATGTCACAGCGCGAACGGCATCAACTGGATGAGGTTCTGTCCAATCGTTGAAGGTGAAGAAGTCTACATATTGGGCAATCCGCCATATCTCGGAGCCAGAACACAGAGCGAAGAGCAAAAAGAAGAAATGCGAAAAATCCTCGTTGACGTCGACGGTGTGAACAGTCTTGACTACATCGCTGCATGGTTCTACAAGGGCGCTGAATACGTTGAAAAAGGTGGTAAGGGTATGGGCTTGGTTAGCACAAACTCGATTACTCAAGGCGAACAAGTCTCCCTTCTGTGGCCTCACATTCTGGAAGCGAGAGGCTTGAACATCAGCTTCGCTCACACTTCGTTTAAGTGGACTAACAACGCGAAAAATCGTGCTGCTGTGATTTGCGTAATCATCGGAATTAACAAGGCGAACAACAAGAAAAAACGCCTCTACACCGATGGCTTCTACAAGGAGGTGAACAACATCTCACCCTACCTCACGGACACGAAGAACATCTACATTCACAAGCGCACAAAAGCTATCTCAGCCGTTCCTGAAATGGTCTATGGGAATCACTCCATCGAAGGTGGATTCCTAATCTTGAGTGCGGAAGAGCGCAAGGAAATTTTAGACAACAGTCCAGAGGCTCAGCGTTTTATCAAGAATCTCACCGGTGGCAGTGAATTTTTGCGAGGACAGGAACGGTGGTGCATTTGGATTGAAGACGACGAACTCAAAGACGCAGTTAGAATTCCAGCGTTCAAAAAGCGTATTGAGCAGGTGCGAGCATTCCGAGAAGGTGGAGGGCAGACAGCTAGCTCCCTTGCTCATCGTCCTCATCAGTTCCGATACAGGCACCGTGCAGAAAACTCGTTCTTGCTCGTTCCATGCACCTCTTCAGAGCGTAGGGACTATCTACCAATCGGTTTCTTCAATGCCGACTTCTTGACGACGCACTCAGCGCAGATTATCTACGACGCCGAGCCTTACATTTTCGGTATTCTCTCATCACGAGCTCACATGCTTTGGGTCAAGGCTGTCAGTGGTCAGATGAAAAGTGACATCAGATATTCAAACCTACTTTGCTACAACAACTTTCCGATTCCGAAGTTATCGGATAAGCAGAAAGCCGCCATTGAAGCATGCGCTTTTGATGTCTTGGAGAAGCGCGAACTCTATCCCGAGCTGAGAATTTCTGATATCTACGACCCTGAAAAAATGCCTGACGATTTACTTCAATCACACAAGAGGTTAGATCGAGTCGTTAACGAGTGCTATTTGAAATCTGAGTTCGCAAACGACACAGAACAACTTAGCTATCTGTTCAAACTGTACGAAGACATGGTGGGAAAATCTAATGCATAACATCGTTGATGTGACCTATGAACAGACTGGTGAAAGCACCAAGACTAACGCCTTGGGTATGCGCGAAATGCAGGCGAGGGCGTTTGAGGCTCGTGAACATCAGTACCTTCTGCTGAAGGCTCCTCCCGCCTCTGGCAAGTCCCGCGCTTTGATGTTCATTGCTTTGGATAAGCTCATCAACCAAGGCGTCAAGAAAGCTATCGTTGCGGTTCCTGAGAAATCCATTGGAGGCTCCTTCGATAGCGTAGCCCTATCCAAGTATGGCTTCTTCGCCGACTGGAGCGTCAACCAAAAATTCAACCTCTGCACGCCAGGAAGTGACAACGGTAAAGTTAATGCATTCATCGACTTCCTGAACAACGACGAGAAGATCTTAATCTGCACTCATGCAACCTTGCGCTTCGCATTTGAAGCAGTCAAAAATGAGGACTTCAATAACGTGGTGCTTGCTATTGACGAGTTCCATCATGTCTCCGCTGATGGCGGCAATAAGCTTGGGGAACTGCTGAGGGCGATCATGTCCAAGTCGTCAGCCCATATCATTGCGATGACTGGATCTTACTTCAGGGGTGACAACGTTCCTGTTCTGGTTGCTGAAGATGAATCTATTTTCAAGAAAGTGACCTACAACTATTACGAGCAGTTGAATGGCTACACCTATCTCAAGTCTTTGGGTATCGGCTACCACTTTTACCAAGGACGCTACACCTCTGCGATTGATGAGGTGCTGGACACGAACAAGAAGACCATCCTCCACATTCCTAGTGTTCAATCTGGTGAGTCCACGAAAGATAAATACGATGAGGTTGACCGTATTCTAGACACCATCGGCGTAGTGACTCACCGCGACCCCGAGACATGCGTAATCTATGTGACTCGCCACGGTGACGGAAAAGTTCTCAAGGTTGCCGACCTCGTTCATGATGAACCCAAAGCGCGTGAGCTCATCATCGGCTATTTGCGCACCGTGAAGGCACCTGAAGACATTGACATCATCATCGCTCTTGGAATGGCCAAGGAGGGCTTTGATTGGGCTTTCTGTGAGCATTCTTTGACCGTGGGCTACCGTGGGTCCTTGACTGAAATTATCCAAATTATCGGGCGCTGTACGCGCGACAGCGCCAACAAGACCCATGCACAGTTCACGAATTTGATAGCTCAACCTGACGCCGCTGATGACCTCGTAAAGGTATCTGTCAACAACATGCTCAAGGCAATCACTTGCTCGCTGTTGATGGAGCAGGTTTTGGCACCGAACTTCAAGTTCAAAACGAAGGTCAATGATGACGACCAAAGCGCACCTGATGTACTGAAAATTAATGGCTTCAAGGAGCCATCTTCACAACGCGTCAAAGAAATTATCGAGTCTGACTTGAACGACCTGAAGGCAGTCATCTTACAAGATGACCAAATCATCAAGGCTCTCCCTGGAAACATTGATCCAGAGGTCATCAATAAGGTCATGATTCCGAAAATTATTCGTATCAAATATCCAGATTTGAACGAAGAGGAAGTGGAAGAGCTTCGCCAGCAAGTTGTCGTTGATTCCGTCATCAAGAGTGGTGAAATCAAGGAGGAAGGCGACAAGAAATTTATTCGCATGGCAGGGAAATTCATCAACATCGATGACCTTCACATTGATCTGATCGATAAGATTAATCCCTTCCAGAAGGCGTTTGAAATTCTGTCCAAATCTGTGACCACGAAGGTTCTCAAAGTTATTCAGGAGGCCATAGAAGCCACCCGAATTCAGATGACTGATGAAGAGGCTACCTTACTCTGGCCAAAGGTCAAAGAGTTCCATCGTGAGAACGGGCGTGAGCCAAACCTCAACGCAGTAGACCCCATCGAGCGGAGGCTGGCCGACGTCATTGTCTACCTGAAGGCATTGAGAAGGAAGCAGGGGATATAACGTGGACAAGGACGAGCTGCTGAAAATTCTAGGCGATGATGACTTCGGACTTCTCAACGTCAAGAACAAAACTCTTACGACCGTCGATGACCGCCTTTTGGCTTCCTTCGTTCAGATAAACGAGTTCTTCAAGGCGAACGGCCGCAAGCCGCAAGAGAACAAAAAGGACGTGAATGAACATCGTCTTTTCACGCGACTAGTGAACCTTCGGATTAGTCCTGAGAAGGTGGAAGCTCTCCGCCCCTACGACGAACACAACTTGCTTGAACCCTCAACCATTAAGAAGCCCATCACTTCCATCAATGATATTTTTGACGATGACTCGTTCGGGCTACTTGACAACGACGACGATATTTTTAATCTGAAAAACATTCCCAAGTCTATAGAAATGCCAGAGAAAATTGCACAGCGTAAGCCATGCAAGGACTTCGTTAATTTTGAAGATTTGTTCAGGACTTGTCATGAAGAGTTGAAGTCTGGAATTCGTGAAATGCGAGCCTTCACAGGCGAACAGCAAATCACTGAGGGACACTTCTTTGTCTTGCATGGAGTAATGGTGTATGTCTCGGAAGTCGGAGAGAAGGAGCGGACAAACGGCAAGGTTAATGCAAGGTTGCGCTGCATATTTGAGAATGGTACCGAGTCCAACATGCTCCTTCGTTCGCTTGCCACTGAACTCTACAAAGATGACGCTGGCCGGAGGATATTGGACCACGAGGATAAGGCTTTGGAAGACCTCAGTTTCATCAAGGAAGACGACAAGCACACAGGGTTCATCTACGTTCTGTCTTCGCTCAGCACCAATCCTGAAATCAGGGGCATGAAGGATCTGTTCAAAATTGGATATGCCACGACCTCCGTTGAAGATCGCGTGAAGAACGCCGCCAAAGAGCCTACCTACCTTATGGCGCCCGTCCGCATTGTTACCGCCTTCCAGTGCTTTAACTTGAACACGCAGAAGCTTGAAATGCTATTGCATATTTTCTTCGGAAACTCATGCTTGAACATTGATGTCTTTGATGAAGCTGGCAAGCGTTACTCGCCGCGAGAGTGGTTCATAGCTCCACTGAACATCATTGAGGCAGCGGTTCAGCTCCTCATCAATGGGGAAATCGTCCACTACCGCTATGATGAGAAGAGCCATGAAATCGTGGAGCGGGAATAGTACGCATCTTCATTGGCAGCAACTATTTGTGCATTGATGTGCAAGTTTTCGACAAACGTGCGATTTGTCATGGAAGGCTAAGTATGGAAATTGCGGTCGGGAATTCTAGCATCGAAAGTGGCGATTAAAGGTAAGGAGTCTGTTCAGGGGAGCTTTGAATAACGTGGCAATTTGATCGATGAGGGAATCACACCACTGGGACGCGGCGTCGTCTCAGCGGGTTACTGGAAAGTTGCGGTTTCAAGGCAAGAAATCATCAACCCAGTTGACGGAATGGTCGGCGGTATACGTCAGCAAGGGATGCAGCCAGGCTTTGGTGGCGACACCGTTCTGTTTGGCTGTGCCGAACGGCGAGTAAATTGCAGCGGCCCGTTCGCCGCCGTTGTCGGTGTCAGTAAACAAGTAGTTGCGGCGGCTAATAGCCACACTGCATGAGGCGTGTCCTTCTGCCGAGTTATGGATCTTGATGGCGCCGTCGTCGCAGTAACGTAGCAGTCTCGGTCAGAGCTTGAGTGCGTAGAGGATGGCTGCCGCCGTGTCGGACTTAGGCGATGGTCTGTCGAGTGTAGCATACAGCCAGTGTTCGAACATTGAATCCGGAACGCATGTTGGTGGGGACCTGCGGCAAGCCACACCTTAGTGCCTCCAGGCAGGCCGATCATCGCGGCACCCGATCCAGCACTTGGCGCAGCGTGGAGGCCCGGGGATGGTCATCGGTCCGGACGCGGACTTTGCCCAGTTCAGATACGAGAATGCCACTGGCATCTGCAGTGGCGTTGCTGGAAGCAGGCGCTGTGGGGCGCGGGCGCAACCGGCAATAGGCTGTCGTCACGCATCAACGCAGGCACACCGAGGTGTCCCTATTGATAATGGTGGCACCAGCTGAACATCTGGTTGGCGTTGACGCCGCGTTCGCGCGCGATGCGTCTGACAGAGACGCCAGGCTCCGGCGACAGCGCCACCAATGCGCGTATGGGCTATAACGAGTGCTGCCGATAGTGGCTGCGCGCATTGGTGGAATTGAACGGTTGAAAATTTGTGTCCATAATCAGAAATTGCGGGTGCAAATGCTGTGCCAAAATCCGTTCAGGGACGATATCGACAAGGTAGTCTAGATGGCGCTGGGAAGACGCTTACTTTTAGATTTAAGCGTACAACTTAGTGATTTGCGTCGAGCTTCGCTGAATGTATCTGGCGGGTCGCTAAACGCGTTCTGCAATCTGCGGCACGGATCCAGTGGTCGTCGCCAGGAAAGCGCAGCCACACAAAGCGCCAGGCATTGCGCCCCGTCGTGTGGCGATTGGCAAACAGTGAGGGAGTCAAGGATTCGCCGGTCTCGGACAAAATGCGATCGCCGACAACCTTGGCAAATTCGTGGGTGTTGCGGTAGCTGGTTCGCAGCTTGCTCCCGTCAGGCAGGAAGACGTTTTTCCATTGAAAGCCGCGCGTCGACCGGCCATTCCTCAGCGTCGCGAGACGGTCCATTTCAACGGCCAACCAGCGTTGAACAAGTTCCGTCACGAAGGCATCGGGTTTGACGCCCGGCCTTGTATCCATTAAATGAAATTCCAGGTTCATGAAGTCAGTTAATGGCAGATATATGGGCTGCTTAGCTTCGTAGGCCATGGTGAGTCCTATTGAATTTGGTCTAAAAGTTGGACCGCAGACATGGACTATGGTTCGGTTTAGACTTTCACCTCTCGCAAATAAGATCGATTTAGACTTTGCCCCGAATTTCATGGACTGGTTTGGACCGCGCCTGCCGGGTTTTAGACTCGTTTAGACCGAAGCGGATCTAACTAGACTGAATTAGACTCAGTTGGGATTTGGAATACCCATGCAGGGATGCGCGTTCCTTATTTGTACATCGGCCCGGCCGTGACGAAGGGGCCGCCCTGGTAGATGGTTGGCGCATCGTCCGGCGCGGGGTAGGCTGCGCTGTCCGGGAAGTTGGCGGCGAACTCGCTGGAGCTGTGCTTGGGCACATAGCCCAGGTGCGCGGCGTGCTTGTTGTCCCACCATTTGGTCGGATTGTTCGAGGTGCCGAAGGTGATCGTGTGGCCCACGCGCGGCGTGAACAGCGAGCAGCGTATCAGTTCCACCAGGTCGTCGTAGGCCAGGTAGGTGACCATCATGCGGCTGTTCTTCGGCTCCGGGAAGGAGGAGCCGATGCGCAGGCACACGGTCTCGGTGCCGAAGCGGTCGTAGTAGTAGCGCGACAGCGCCTCGCCGAAGGCCTTCGACACGCCATAGAAGCCATCGGGCCGCAGCGGCATGCCGGCGTCGACCAGCTGCGTGGTTTCGTAGAAGCCCACCACATGGCTGGAGCTGGCGTAGATCACGCGCTTGACGCCGCACTTGTGCACCGCCTCGTACAGGTGGTGCAGGCCGAGGATGTTGGCGTTCATGATCGGCTCGAACTTGTCCTCGACCGAGATGCCGCCGAAGTGCAGCACCGCGTCCACGCCTTCCATCATTGCCAGCACGGCGTCGCGGTCGCCCAGGTCTCCGATGACGATTTCCTCGCCCTCGCGCGCCGGACCGAGATCCTTGACGTCGTTCAGCCGCACCACGTCGGCCCAGGCCTTGGCGCGCTCGCGCAGGATGGTGCCCAGGCCGCCGCCGGCGCCGGTGAGGAGTATACGTTTGAATGGCTTTGCGCTGGAGGTCTCGGTCATTTTTTCAGAAATGTAGTTAAACGTTTAACTTGAAGTATAGCGGATATATTGGCGGGGTCAATCGCTTTCCTCGCAGGGGAAGGCTCCCTACGACGAACGCTGAGTTTTTCAGCAGGAAGGCACAATGACCATGAAGAAGACCACGCTGGCCCTGGCCGCGGCGCTGCTGCCGCTGCTGGCCGGCGCGCAGGATGCGCAGATCGAAAGCAAAGTCGCCGCGCTGATGCGGCAGATGACAGTGGCCGAGAAGGTCGGCCAGCTGCACCAGATATCCGCAGGCCTGAACACCGGCCCGGCCAGCGGCGAGGAGGCCCGCATGCAGGCCGATATCCGCAGCGGCAAAGTGGGCTCCATGCTCAACGTGAAAGGCGTGGCCGACACGCGCGCGATGCAGGCGCTGGCGCTGCAATCGCGCCTGCATATTCCGCTGCTGTTCGGGCAGGACGTGATCCACGGCTACCGCACCGTGTTCCCGGTGCCGCTGGGCGAGTCGGCGTCGTGGGATATGGAGGCGATCGAGCAGTCGGCCCGCATCGCCGCGCGCGAGGCTTCCGCCGCCGGCATCCACTGGACCTTCGCGCCGATGGTCGATATCGCGCGCGATCCGCGCTGGGGGCGCGTGATGGAGGGCGCGGGCGAGGATGCCTTCCTAGGCTCGGCCATCGCGCGCGCGCGGGTGCACGGCTTCCAGGGCAAGCGGCTGGGCGCCACTGATTCCGTGATGGCCACCGCCAAGCACTTCGCCGCCTACGGCGCGGCGCTGGCGGGCCGCGACTACAACGCGGTCGACATGAGCCAGCAGCAGTTGTTCGAGGTCTACCTGCCGCCATTCAAGGCCGCGCTGGACGCGGGCGCGGCGACGTTCATGAACTCCTTCAATACGCTCAACGGCGTGCCGGCCACCGGCAACAGCTTCCTGCAGCGCGATGTGCTCAAGGGCCGCTGGAACTTCAAGGGCTTCGTGGTCAGCGACTGGGGCTCGGTGCGCGAGATGGTGGCGCATGGTTACGCCAGCGACCTGGCCGACGCCTCGGTCAAAGCCATCAACGCCGGCAGCGACATGGACATGGAGAGCTACGCCCACCTCAATCACCTTGAGCAGTCGATCAAATCCGGCAAGGTCAAAATGAAGACGCTGGACGACGCGGTCCGCCGCATCCTGTACAAGAAGTTCGAGCTTGGCCTGTTCGACGATCCCTACCGCTTCGCCGACGCCGCGCGCGAGAAGGCCGTG
Organism: Duganella vulcania; assembly: GCF_009857655.1. Taxonomy (NCBI): domain Bacteria; kingdom Pseudomonadati; phylum Pseudomonadota; class Betaproteobacteria; order Burkholderiales; family Oxalobacteraceae; genus Duganella; species Duganella vulcania. The sequence continues at coordinate 2,967 of NZ_WWCX01000058.1, read as the reverse complement.
CTGGCCGATCCGTCGCACCGCGCCGCCGCGCTGGACGTGGCGCAGAAATCGCTGGTGCTGCTGAAGAACGAGGGCGGCACGCTGCCGCTGTCGCGCGACGCAAAGCGCATCGCCGTCATCGGCCCGCTGGCCGACGCGCAGCGTGACCTGGAAGGCGGCTGGGTGGTGGAGGGCGACCGCGCGCGCGTGGTCAGCATCCTCGAAGGTATCCGCGCCCACGCGGGCAAGGCGCAGGTCAGCTACGCGCAGGCTTGCGGCGCAGGCTGCACCAACACCGAGGGCTTTGCCGAAGCCGTCGCCACGGCGGCCAAGGCGGACGTCGTCGTACTGGCCGTCGGCGAAACCTGGGACATGAGCGGCGAGGCCAAGTCGCGCACCGACATCACGCTGCCCGGCCATCAGGAGCAGCTGTTCGCCGCGCTCAAGGCCACCGGCAAACCAATCGTGGTGGTGATGCTGGCCGGCCGTCCGCTGGTGTTCAACACCATCGCCGACCAGGCGGACGCCATCGTCTACGCCTGGTTCCCCGGCAGCGAGGGCGGCAACGCGGTCGCCAATGTGCTGTTCGGCGATTACAACCCGTCCGGCAAACTGCCGATCACTTTCCCGCGCAGCGTTGGCCAGATTCCGCTGTCGTACGCGCAGCCCAGCACCGGCCGGCCCGTCACCGACGAGAAGGACGTGGTCTACAAATCGGGCTATATCGATTCGGTCAACAGCCCGCGCTACGCCTTCGGCCATGGCCTCAGCTACACCACGTTCAAATATTCGGGCCTGACGGTCAGCAGCGCGGAGATGTCGCCGTCGCAGCAGGTCACGCTGTCGTTCGACCTGGCCAACACCGGCAAGGCCGAGGGCACCGAGATCGTGCAGCTGTACCTGCGCGACTTGGTGGCCTCGGTGGCGCGGCCGGTGAAGGAGCTGAAGGGCTTCCAGAAGATCCATCTGCGGCCGGGCGAGCAGCGCCGCGTGAGCTTCACCATCGACCGCGAGCTGCTGTCGTTCTTCAACAGCCAACTGGTGTGGGGCGCCGAGGCGGGCGACTTCAAGCTGATGGTCGGCAGCGCCTCCGACGATATCCGCCTGGAGGGTGCGCTCAAGCTGCTGCCTGCACGATAGCCGGGGCGCGGCGCGTCAATCCAGCGAGCGGCGCATCTCGTCGATTTCATCCTTCAGCCAGGCGCGCAGGCGGGCGATCTTGGCCGTCCCCTCCTTGCTGCGGTTGACCACCAGCCGGTAGCCGCGCGGGTAGGGCGCGCAGCGGCAGGCCAGCATCTTCAGCGTGCCGGTGCGAATGTCCTCGTAGGCGATGGCGTAGGACACGAGGCTGATGCCCTGTCCCGCCAGCGCCGCCTGCGTCAGCACGGCGAAGTTGCTGTAGCTGCGGGAGAAATCGTATTTCCCCTTCAGGATATGGTTCTCGCGCAGCAGCTGTATCCAATCCTCGGTGCTTTGCTCATGCAGCAGCGGGAAGCGCTGCAGGTCGGCCAAGGTCAGCGCCTCTTGGCCGGGCGCCAGCAACGACGGGCTGTAGACCGCCACCAGCCGTTCGCGGAACATCAGGTCCGGGTCGCCGTCCTCGATGGGATGGAAGCGCAGCGCGGCATCGGTGCTGCCGTCCTCCATGTCGGCCAGGTGGTCGCTGGAATCGATGCGGATGTCGAGCTCCGGATACAGCGTGGTGAAGCGGTGGATGCGCGGCACCAGCCACTTGATCGCCAGCGAATGGGTGGTGGAGATGCGCAGGATTTTTTCCTCGTCGCCGTCCTGCAGCGCCATCACCTTGGCGCGCAGCTCGCCCAGCACGCGCGCCACCGTCACCGCCAGTTCCTGCCCCTTGTCGGTCAGCGCGATGTGGCGCGGGTGGCGCGTGAACAGTTCGAAGCCGACCGCCGCCTCCAGCTGCTTGACCTGCAGGCTGATCGCCGCCGGCGTCTTGTGCAGCTCCTGGGCGGCCAGCTTGAAGCTGCCCCAGCGGGCGGCGCAATCGAAGTCGATCAGGCCGGAAAGTGAGCGCAGCGGTTTGGTCATAGGCTAAGTTTTCCTTGTGCATGGTTCGAAAATTACTCGTTTGATCACGAGTGCATGCGGGAGGAAAATATACCTCATGCGCTGATAAAACTCCATGCACAAGAATTTATCGACATCGGCGCGCCATTCAATGAGGAGGTTGCCATGTTCCAGACCCACACCGTCACCCCGTCATGCGTCTGCAAACCGGCCGCGCCACGCCCGGCGCCGGCACCGGCGGCGGCGCCGACGCTTGTGCCGCGGCTTGCGCCGACGCTTGCGCCGAAATATTCGGCGGAGCTGATGCGCATGTTCGCGCAGCTGGTCATGCTGCGTTGATCCGGCCCGGCGCGGCGGCCGCGCAACAGCCATCGACGATGGCAGCAGCTTTGTACAAGTTGCGCGGCATTGCGCAATTGCGCGGCGGGCGACAGCGTGACAATCGGTGCTCCACCACAAAAACAAGGGGACACCATGAATCACCTACGCATCACCGCGGCGCTGGCAGCGCTGCTGGCCGCGGGCGCCGCAAGCGCCGACAATATCTCGCTGCGCCTGTCCTATGCCGATGGCCGCAACGGCGCAGTGTTCAGCGCGCGCCACGCGGAAATCGGCAGCTTCGCCCTGACGCCGAACGTGCGCAATCAGGCGGCCGGCGCGCAATGGCGCGTGGTCGCGCGCGATGCGCAGGGCGCCATCCTGCACGAGGTCACGGTGGCGGGCAGCCAGCAGCGCCACGTCGAAGTCTTCAACCCGCGCACCGGCGCCATCGACATCGCCGAAACCGTGCGCCAGCCAAGCGGCTCGTTGGAGGTCTCGATGCCCTTCGACAGCGCCACCGCCACCATCGAGGTGCTGCCGGTGCAGGGCGCCAGCGCCAAGGGCATGAGCGCCGCCGTCGCCGCCGCGCCGCTGGCCAGCTTCGACCACGCCGCGCTGGCCAAGCTGGCCGGCACC
>NZ_WWCX01000057.1:0-40597 GCF_009857655.1 Duganella vulcania | reverse complement strand
GATCTCGCAGTGCACCGGCCACACCATCAGCCGGTAGCGGCCGGCCGTCTCCAGTTTGTCGAGGTAGTTCAGCGCCAGCGGCAAGGCGGCCGGATGGCGCGGCAGGTATTTTTCGGCGCGCACGCTGGCCGCGCGCTGGCTGTGGCGCAGCCATCGGCTGGAACGCTGGCTGGGCCCGCTGCTGATCCTGCTCGGCCTGAGCCAGCTGCTGCTGGTGGCGTACGGCGAAGCGGGCATGGCGCCCAACCTGTGCGCCGCCGTGCTGCTGCTGGCCGGGGTCGGCATCCTGTACGGGCTGTCCACGCTGGAGGGCGGGCTGCGCGAGGCCGGCAAGCTGGCGGCCCGCTTCCAGCTGCTGACCGAGCACTCGGTGCAGGGCGTGGTGGTCACCGACGGCAAGCGCATCCTGTACGCCAACCCGGCGGTGCGCGCCATCTACGGCCTGCCGCTGGGGCAGGGCAACTTCACCGTGATCGCCGACCTGCCGCCGGACATCTTCAGCGACGAGCAGCTGCTGCGCCAGCACCGCCTGCTGCAGGAGGGTAAAGTCGACATCGCCAGCTGGGAAGCGCGGTGCGAAGTGGCCGGCGGGCGCGAGCTGGAGCTGCGCTTCGAAGCGTGGCGGGTCGAATGGGACGGCGCCGGCGCCACCCAGATCCTGATCACCGACGACACCGAGCGCAACGCCAGCGCCCGGGCGCTGGTGCACCAGGCCACGCACGACAAGCTCACCGGCCTGCCCAACCGCACCGTGCTGATCCAGCGCCTGAAGGAATACTGCTACCTGGCCGACGGCTCGCTGCACTGCACGCTGGTGGTGCTCAACATCGACCGCTTCAAATTGTTCAACCAGAGCCAGGGCCACGTGACGGGCGACCACGTGCTCAAGGCCTTCGCGGCCAAGCTCAAGGAAGCGCTCGGCGCGCGCGCCGAGCTGATGCGGCTGGGCGGCGACGAGTTCGCCATCGTCGACCCCGACGAAGGCAACGCCGACGACATCGCCGCGCGCCTGCACAACGCCTGCCTGCAGGCGATCAAGGTGCCGGCTGGCGAATACTTCATCGACGCCTCGATGGGCATGGCGGTCTTCCCCGACAACGCCGGCAACGCCGAAGCGCTGCTGCGCGCCGCCAACGCCGCCATGTACCAGGCCAAGCGCACGCCCGGCACCTCGCTGGTGATGGCCGAGCAGCGCTTCGAGCAGATGTCGAGCAAGAGCCTGGACAACGAGCAGGCGCTGCGCAAGGGCATCCGCAACCACGAGATCTACCTGGACTACCAGCCCAAGATCGACGCCGTCACTGGCCGGCTGCTGGGCTTCGAGGCGCTGGCGCGCTGGCTGCGGCCGGGCGTGGGCACGGTCAGTCCGGTGGAGTTCATCGCCATCGCCGAGCGCACCGGGCTGATCACGGAGCTGGGCGGCATGCTGCTGGAGCAGGGGTGTCGCCAGATCGCCGCCTGGTGGGCCGACCTGGGCGACTGCGTGCCGGTGGCGGTCAACGTCTCGCCGATGCAGCTGCTCAACCGGGGTTTCCTGGAGTTGGTCGAGCGCATCCTGGCCGACACCGGCATCCCGCCGCGCTGCCTGACGCTGGAGATCACCGAAAGCGCGGCGGTCGACAACCTCGACGACACGCGGCTGCAACTGCAGCGGCTCAGCGCGTTGGGCATCGACGTCGCGATGGACGATTTCGGCACCGGCTTCTCGTCGCTGAGCATGTTGCGCCAGCTGCCGCTCAGCACAGTCAAGATCGACCGCGGCCTGATCGACCCGCTGCCGGCGCCGGACGCGGTGGCGGTGGTCAAGGCGATCTGCCAGCTGGCTGCCGCGCTCGACCTGCAGGTGGTAGCCGAAGGCATCGAAACGCTGGAGCAGGCGGTGTCCGCGCGCGACTGCGGCTGCCACGCCCTGCAAGGCTTCTTCTACGCCCGGCCGCTGACCGTGGCGGACGCGGGCGAATGGATGCGCCGCGAGCAGGCCGAAGCGGCCGCCGGCAACGCGGCCGGCGTGCTGGCCGATTAATCCCGACTCAGGCCGGATTGGCGCCGAACTCGCCCATGATGGCGTCCGCCTTCGCGCCTTCGTCGGCATCGTAGATATCGATGGTCAGCATGGCGCCGCTGCGTTCGCGCGCGTGCGCGGCCGCCGCCGGCCCGCCCGGCGTGAGCGAATCGAGCAGATTGCCGACCATGCTGGTCGACACGCTAGGCGGCAGCGTCACATGCTTGGTCAGCTTGACGCAGGACGGCGGGAAGCCGTTCGCCAGCAGCGCGCTGCGGGCGCTTTCGGCATCGGTCACCTGTTCGAAATTGCGGTGGATGGTACGTGTCATGATTAGCCTCCGTCTTGAGACTGCACAGTCGTGTTGGCGTTAAAAGCCGGCCACCACGGTTTCAAAATGTTCCACTTTCGGTGGCAGGGCGAAATGGCTGCCCACCAGTCCGCGCCAGGTCAGGAAACCCTCGCTGCCGCGGAAATCGACCACATGGTTGTCCAGCGTCTGCCAGCCCACCACCAGATGATACGTGTCCGGCGTTTCGATGTCGCGGTCCAGGCGCATCGACAGGCAGCCGGTGGCGGCCTTGAACACGGGGATGGCCTCGGCCACCGCGGCCTGGAAGGCGGCGTGGGATTCGGGCTTGATGTACAACTCGGCGATTTCATAGATCATAGTAGGGGCATTCCTTTCAAGATACGCCTCTATTGTGCCTCAAGCGCGGCCGGCGTGCGCAAGATGAACAGCATTGCCTGCTGGGCCAGTTGCTTGACGTCGACGCCGCTGCCCGGTTTGTACCATTGCACGGTCCAGTTCAGCGCGCCGAAGATCAGCAGGCGGTCGAACTGCGACGGCATGGCCCAGTCGCCGGAGCGGTGCAGGGCGGCGATGGCCTCGTCCCACACGGCCTCGTAGCGGTCCTTGAGCGCGACGATGCGATCGCGGGCGGGCTGGTCCAACGAGCGCCACTCGTACAGCAGCACGGCGATGAAATGGTGGTCGGGCGCCAGCAGCGTGTGCAGATGGGCCTCGACCAGCTGGCGCAGCAGGTCGCACGGCGGCAGCGGCTGGCTGGCGATGGCCTCGATCTCGGCCAGCGAGCGGGCCAGGCCTTGTTCCATGATGGCGGCCAGGATGTCCTGCTTGGATTTGAAATGGTAGAACCAGCTGCCGGCCTGGATGCCGGCGGCGGCCGCGATCTCGCGGACGGTGGTGTTGTCGTAGCCTTTGGTGCGGAACAGCAGGGCCGACTTTTCCAGCAACTCCGCGCGCAGGCCGCCGCCTTCCCCTTTCTGGGGCCGACCGCGTTTCTTCGGGGCGGGAGCGGCTAGGGCATCGGACATGATGTAGATCAGAGTAGGAAAGTGTGGCTTTCATTTTAATGCAGCGTCCGCTTCGCACTCGAGAAAAACCGTGCGGAGCGCGGAGTTTGTGCTGCATTGCAACAACGTTGCGCAAGGGAGGGCTTGAGGCAGATCGGAGGTGTGGTCGGAAGCCAGGATTAAGCTGTCCAGATAGCGTAGGGGCCGTGTGATGAATGCGAAAATTAAGGCGTTAGCTCGGCTTGACAACGGCGGTTGCAGTGTCGAGGATGAGGATATGGACACGGGGATCGAAACACTAAGGCAGGAGCTGGGCCTGGGCTTTAGGGAAGTCAATGCCCGGATCGACGAGACGCACCGCGAGGTCAGCGCGCGGATTGACGAGTTGCGCAAGGAGACTGCTGAAAATTTCAAGCTGGTGGATGCCAAGATTGAGCAGGTCAGAAAGGAAGCAAAAGACAATTTTGAGCAGGTTCGCAAGGAAGCAGCAGACAATTGCAGGTTGATCGATTCCAAAATTGAACAGGTCCGTAGGGAAACCGCAGACCACTTCTTGACAGTGGACGCACAAATCCACGAGTGGCAGAGGGACTCGACTGCGCGGCTGGACGGCATGCATAGGGATATCAGCAGTCGCATTGACAATATGCATCGGGAGACCAACGTCCGTATCGACACATTGATCTATGAAAGCCAGAAGCGCATGGATCGCAGCGATGCGCAGTTCCGTTGGTTGGCCGCGCTGATCATCTCCAGCTTCTTGGGAATTTTCGGCCTGCTGGCCAAGACCCGCGACATTCTTTAGCTGATTGGGGATGTTGGTGCCGGTATATTTCCCGACCGCCGGCGCCGGTAGTAGCCGCCTCTGGGAGGCGCTAAATGGTCGTTCTGTGTGAGAACTGCGCTCATCATATCGGGCAAATATGACGGGCGTTTGACGTGTCGCCGGGTGGGGTGTGCGCTGTGGTGGAAAGTGCGGTAGAATGGAGTTCTGTGGGGTCGACCTGGTTTCGACGTGGGTTGCAAAGCAGAGCAGGGCATACCGAGGGCTGGTTACCTCGTAAATACACCCAGAAAAACTTAACTGCAAACGATAACTCGTACGCACTGGCAGCTTAATTGCTGTTAGCTCCTAAACGCTTCTTCCCTGGGGCGGACCGTTAAAAGTCATGGAGTCATTTACAGGGAATCGCGCTGTGAGGGGTCACTTCAATCCGCGCTAAATCTAAGGTGAATCGCTAGTCCAAAACGTGCACGTCCGTGTTGTACTGGTTAAATTAAATGATAGTGCTAAGTATGTAGAACTGTCTGTGGAGTGCTTGCGGACGCGGGTTCGATTCCCGCCGACTCCACCATGATTTTGAAAAGCCGTTGATTAGTCAACGGCTTTTCTTTTTGATGTCTAGATCTTCGGCTATTTGATCAAATAGTCGTCTTATTTTTTACATCCAACGACTTAGGAGCGCGTCCGCGCCCGGTCCACTCATCGTCGGCGGCAATATCACGATATTTTGCTGGAACTGCCTTCCGGATGTTCGTTTGCTGGCAGGATTGCCCCTCTCAGTTTGCCCCTCCCGCCATGCCCTGGCGAACGTCGCCACTCTGTCGTAAGCCCCCTCGAATCCCAATTCCTCCAAGTCCTCATTGATCTGTTTCAGTGTGCGCCGCTGTTTGCGTGACTTGGCAGCCTCACTCTTGAACAGTGCTGAAAGTTGGAATGCGTGTTTATCGATGGCGCGGCTGCAACACCGCTAAGTGTAGGCTGGTTCGATGGTTTCCGACCGCAGATAGCGTCGGACGGTGTTTCTAGAAATGCCTAAACGCCCGGCGCGCGCTCTCATGGGACTTGGTCGCGAACGTGCCAGCGTCGAATCATGCCTAGCAATGCACGTCGATTACTCCGATTCCCCGCTCAATATCATGAGTAGGATTGTGTCTTATACGGGGTCAGTTCGGCTTGCAAATTAAGCGGTAAATTGGATCAGATTTCGCCCTGGCGATCTCTCTCAATGGGATCCGGTCGCGAATGTGCCAGCGTCGAATGATTCCCGGTGACTCCACGTCGGTCACTCAATTTTTCCGGCTAAATGTCGTGAGCAGGATTGTGTCTTATGCGTGTGGCAGATTCGCCTGCAAATTATGGGGAAGTGGGGTGGTTCTCAGTGCAAATTAACAAGCTTAGCCCGGGACGTTCGGAAGGTAGTTGTGATATTTCGATAGATTTCAGTATTAAGGAAGTAATACAATAGTAGTTGTCTCTTTGTGTTGCTAACTCGCTAAAAAAATAAATGCTAAACAGCGGAAAAATAATATATAAACTAATCGGTGCTTTATGAAAATTTGTTTTCTTTGGGTTGAGAAGTTTAGAAATCTCAAAAAATTTAATCTTAATTTAGATAGTGGCCAGACGTTTTTTTATGACCCACAAAAAAATGCAATATCGCGCAAGGCTTTGGACTCTTTGCCGGAAGATTTTTTTCCGTCAGTTATTTCAGACGTAGCAGCGATAGTGGGGCCGAATGGCGTAGGGAAAAGTAATGTTTTGGAGTTGTTGTGTAAACTTCTAAAAAATGGGAGTTCTGCAAAGTTTGATTATTTAATAATATATCAGAATGAAGACGGCTATCAGTGTTTATGCAATTTTCATAAGGGCCAACGTCCAGAGTGCGAATTCAAAATGAATTTTTATGATAACGTAGGGATTGAAGATCTGGAGGTAATGTTTTACTCCAACGTTTTCTCGGATCGCGACCGTGCACTGGGATCTGGTGTTGTAGATCTGTCACCGGATGCATTTTCAAAAGGCCGCTTACAAAATGAAGATCGTAGAACAGAAGATTTTCTAAAACAGATTCTTTTTGTTAATTCTAATTCAGGTTTTAAACAGACAGGAATTGAGCTTCCAAGCCATGTTTCCATTAATATCGCACGCGGGCCTAAGGATCCGGGTATATCTCGTGTAACTGGTGGGCCATTGAGTCTGTTTAGAACCGCTTCGACTCGGATTCGAGAGCGCATCAGACGAATAGACCCCAATCGAAAATTTTTAACATTTCTGACTCTAATTTTCTATTTTAGAGTATTGAGTAGCATAAAGTTAGAGGCTGACCATATCATTGATATTGAAAAAACCTCGTTTTCTGGTTTTGAGGAATTTTTATTCAGGTTAGAGGAAGTTCCACCTGGTGGGATTTCAGAAAAATTGGTGGAGTATTTTGAGGGGTTAATTAAACACCTCCCTAAAGCTGGCTCCCATAGCGGCCCTTTTTCTCATTTAAAAGATTCAAGCCTTAGAAATTTACATGAAAAGATAAAGTATTTAAAAAAACTCCATAGTGAGATTTTTCGATTCGACATAGAGGAAGAAGATGCTGATTTTCGAAATATGTCGTCCGTTACATTCAAGATTGCCTTTGAGCCTCATAGTAGAGAATACCTGATTGAGTTATTGGAACGATTCCAGGGAATGCAAATGTTTTCCATGAATTGGGAAGGCATAAGTTCTGGTCAGCGGGCGTACTTGAGTCTCTTCTCGCTAATCTCAGCTCAATTGACAAAGACTGATAGGAAATTTGTATTCTTGGCGATTGATGAAGGTGATTTGTATCTTCATCCGATGTGGCAAGTAGAGTTTTTTAACCGACTTCTAGATGTTGTGCAGCGCGCTTATGGAAAACGTGGGAAGTGCCAGCTTCTGCTTACTACCCATTCGCCCTTTCTGCTTGCAGACTTACCGAGGCAGAACTTCACAGTGCTCTCCATGAACAGACCGGAGAAAGAAGAACAGTCCATGCTTAAGCAAGAGACCTTTGGTGGAAATCTTTATGATCTATACGCTGGGCCACTCTTCATCAATACTCTTGGGACTAGCGCCTTTGCACAAGAGAAAATCAAGGTCATTGCTGAAAAGGCCAAAGTGCGGCCTATGTCGACGGCCCAGAAAAGTAAAATATTAAGGGAAATTGACTTAATCGGCGACGAAATCGTGAAAAAACTAATCCTCCGGAATATTAATGATTAAATTGCAACTACATCTTAGCGAAGATGATGTTAATTCAAAAAAATTAGTAGGTAATTTGCTAAATGCTCACTGGGATTTTTTAAATAAAAGATACGCAAGAAAACCCTATTCTTTACAAAAATACTCTTTGATAAGAAAATGCGAAGATGCGATAGAGAACTTAAAAAAACCAGGCCATCGTAAAGATAACGGTTTAAGTGATGATGGGGCACATAGTCTTTCCACTTTCTTGGTCGAGATTTTAAAAACGGATCAAGAGTTACTGAAAAAAATAATACTCTCTGATCCGGAAAATCTTTTAAAATTAACTAAAGAGATAAAGATAATTCTCCAAGATGATTTGTTATTTAGCAAAACAAAAAATGGCTATGCGCAAACTAGCGTGGGAATTTATTTAAGTGAGATAATTTTCGACTATAAAAATTTCAGGAATAGTAATCAATGCGCGACGATGTTTCGCGAAGGCATGAATTCTAACCTTTTCAGTTGTCCTTATTGCAATTTGAATAAAATAACGATTACAGATATGTCGAAGTCAAAAGAAGAGGATCCTACGGCATATTTAGATTTAGATCATTTTTTTCCAAAAAGTCGATACCCATACTTTGCAGTTTCTTTCTATAATCTAGTTCCAAGTTGTCATGACTGCAATTCAAGAGAAAAAGGAGCTAAAGAATTTGATTTGCACACCCATATACATCCATATGTGGAAAGCTTCGATGATCACTATATCTTTTCAATAAATACAGATGATTTTTTTGAGGGGGAAATCACTATTGAAGGTCGATTACGTGATAAAAATGTTCGTAATGACAAGTCGATGAGCGATTTAAATTTAATTGATCGATATCAGGCTGATGTCACCCAAATTAAAGCTGTATTGAGTTATTACAAGTCACGTTTTTCAAAAATGAAGCTTGATCCTGCTGAGTATATTGATTTCTTCACTTCACATTTTTCATTTAGGAGAAGCGAAATTTTGCGTAGTCCTCAATCAAAATTATTGCGTGATGTTGTAGCGCAAATAGATGAAGAAAATTTGTTGCAAATTATGAAGTGACCCCGTTTACCCTTGGCCATGAGGGCCGCAATGCACTTTTGCGGCTCCCTCGATAGGCGAAGTATGGATAGAAATAAGGGGAGGAACAAACGATCACTCGTACGTACTGACAGCTTAATTGCTGTTAGCGTCCTAAACCCTTCTTCCCTGAGGCGGACCGCTAAAAATCATGGAGCCATTTATAGGGAGTCGCGCTGTGAGGAGGCACTTCAATCCGCGCTAAATCTAGTCGCTAGTCCAAAACGCGCATGTCCGTGTTGTACTAGTTAAATTGAATGATAGCGATAAGTATGTAGAACTGTCTGCGGAGTGATGCGGACGCGGGGCGGAGCGGGGACTTCGCCCCGCATGCGGGGCGCCCGCGAAGCGGGTTGCGCTTGCAAGCGCAACCCTCTCCGATTCGTCTGATCTCAAAATCGCCTTTGGCGATTTTGCGGTGGCGTCATCTATAAAGAAAATCGCCGAGGGCGATTTTTCCTCCCGGCATTAAATTCCACACAGAAGCTTGATCAAACTCGATACCAGGTTTACGTTATAGCCTTAGATTGGTAAAACTATATTTGAGCTATAATTCTCGTGAACTCAATCTTCTGGATGCCTCGGGCCGTGCGTCAGCTTCGCAAGATCGCGGAACAGGCGAAGCGCGAGGCTATCTATGACGCGGTTCAGAATTTAGCAACATGGCCTATGTGCAATGGCGATATCAAACGCCTGCAGGGCCGCCAAGATTACCGATTGCGCATCGGCGACTATCGAGTAATTTTCGAAATTGACCAGCGTGGCAACCCGATCATCGTCACAATCTCGCAAGTGAGTAAGCGAAATGAACGCACCTATTAACATTCAGATTCTGAACGGACCGGATGGCTTGCCGGCGTTTGCCGTCATTCCTTATGGCGATTATCTGAACATGACCAAGTGCCAACCGGAGCGTACCGTTCCCAATGAAGTGGTCGGCAAGGTCATCAAAGACGGACTTACTCCCATCCGTGCCTGGCGCGAACACTTGGGCCTGACGCAAGCGGAAGTTGCCAGCCGCCTGGGCATCGCGCAGTCGTCCTATGCAGTCCAGGAGAGCAGCGCCAAGCTGCGCAAATCGACTCGCGAAAAAATCGCTGTAGTCTTGGGCGTGTCGTTAGAGCAGCTGAACTTTTAAATATGCTTCTAAGGTGTCCGTCGCGGCGCGCTGTTAGAATCGCTCCATGCTCAAATTCGCCCAACCCCAACTCGATGAAGACACCATCCAGGCCGTAGCCGCTGTGCTGCGCTCGAACTGGATCGCCACTGGCCCCAACGTCACCGAACTTGAACGCGCCTTATCGGAGAGCTTCAACGGCCGCCCGACGCGCGTGCTCACCTCGGCCACCGGCGCGATGGAGATCGCGCTGCAGGTCTGCGGCATCGGCCCTGGCGACGAGGTCATCACCTCCGCGCAAAGCTTCTTCTCCGCGATGAACATGATCGTCAAGGTCGGCGCCACGCCGGTGTTCGTCGATTGCGAGCTGCATACCCGCGCCATCGACCTGGCGCAAGTGGAGGCGGCCATCACGCCGCGCACCAAGGCCATCATGCCGACCCACTTCCCGGGCGCGCTGGGCGACATCGACGCCTTGTACGCATTGGCCAAGCGCCACCAGCTGCGCGTGATCGAAGACGCCGCGCTGGTACAAGGCTCGTACTGGAAAGACCAACCGGTGGGAGGCTTCGGCGACATCGCCACCTTCAGCTTCCACCCGAATAAAAACATGACCACCATCGAAGGCGGCGCCATCGTCGTCGCCAGCGAGGACGAGGCGAAGCTGGTGGACCTGCTGCGCTTCCACGGCATCCAGCGCCTGCCGGACGACACGCGCGACGTCGCCATGGCCGCCGGCAAATTCAACATGTCCGATGTGTCGGCGGTGATCGGCGTCCATCAACTCAAGCAGCTGCCGCGCTTCCTCGAACAGCGCGCAGCGCTGGCCGAACGCTACTTCGAACAATTCCCGCCGCTGCCCGGCGTCGTGCTGCCGCCGCGCGGCCAGCCGCGCCAGAGCTGGAACATGTTCAATGTGCTGATCCCCTACGAACAGTTCGGCCTCACGCGCAAGAGCTTCCGCGCCGCCTTGCAGGAGCAGGGCGTCGGCACCGGCATGTCGTACGAGGCCTGTCACCTGACCACCGTCGGCCGCGGCTTCGGCTACACCGATGGCCAGTTCCCCATCGCAGAGCGCATCGCGCGCGAGACCGTCACGCTGCCGCTGCACGCGGCGATGACGCTCGAAGACGTCGACCACGTCTGCGCCGTGGTCGCACAAGTCCTCAAGGCCTGATCGAGCTTACATGCCGGGCGCCGGTACTTCCGGGATCTGGTTGCGCAGGCTGGCGTTGATGCTGTTCCAACCCTTGATCACGGCGATGCTGTAGCTGATCTCGGCGATCTCGTTGTCGGTGAAGTGCTGCTGCAGCAGGGCGAAATCCTCGTCGCTCGGATGACGGTGCGGAATCGCGTTGACCGCCTCGGCCCAGTTCAGCGCCGCGCGTTCGCGATCGCTGAAGAAGGGCGCTTCGCGCCAGCCGGCGATGGCGTTCAGGTGGCGCGGATCGGCTTCCTGCTTGATCAAATCGCGCCAGTGCATGTCGATGCACACGCCGCAGCCGTTGATCTGCGATACGCGCAGGTTGATCAGCTCCACCAGGCGCGCGCCCAGCGAGCTTTTCTTGATGGTGCCGGACATCGTGATCATGGCGTGCAGCTGGGTTTGCGCCAATTGGAAGAATGCGATGCGTGGAGCGTGGTTCATGATGAGTGCCTTTCAGTCAGCGAGGGCGCACCATTGCGCCCTCCATACCTGTAAGACGCCCCGGCTTCGCGTTCTGTGACAGCCCGCCGAAAAAAATCTCAAATAAATTGAGGCAGCGCGGTCAGCTTGTCCGGATTGCGCATGATGAAGATCGCGGTGATGCGGCCATCCTCCACCTGGAACGACTGCGCCGATTCCAGCTTGCCGTCCACGTAGCGCACCAGTCCCGGCGTGCCGTTGACGCGCGCCGGACGATAGACCACGCGGTTCGGGTTCTCGTTTTCCAGCGCCCAGTAGATGCCGGCCACGCGCCCCGCGCCGTGCAGGATGTGGGTGAATGCCCGGACCTTGCCGCCGCCGTCGGCCACCAGTTGCACGTCGCCGTCCATCATCGCCTTCATGGCGGCGCGGTCGCCGACCTTGGCCGCCTCCATGAACCGCACCAGCAGCTCGCGGTGCTGCTCCTTCGGCACCTCGAAGCGCGGCTTCTGCTGCTGCACGCGCTCCTGCGCGCGATGCACCATCTGCCGGCAGGCCGATTCGCTCTTGCCCAGCATGCCCGCGATATCGGCGTAATCGTGCTCGAACACCTGCCGCATCAGGAAGGCCGCGCGCTCCTCTGGCGACAGGCGCTCCAGCACCCACAGGAAGGCCATCGACACCTCGCTCGCCAGCTCCGCGCTGCTCTCCGGCGTGTGCTCGTCCAGTTCCACGATGGGCTCCGGCAGCCACCAGCCGACATACGATTCGCGCTCCGCCATGCGCCCGCGCAGGCGGTCGATGGCCAGGCGGGTGGTGACGGTCACCAGCCAGGCCTCGGCCGATTGCACCGCCTGTTGGTCGCTGCCGTGCCAGCGCAGCCAGGCATCCTGCATCACGTCCTCTGCGTCGGCGCGCGTGCCGAGCATGCGGTAGGCGATGGAGAACAGCCGCGGGCGCAGCGCGGCGAAGGTGGCCAGTTCGGCGGGGGAGGTGGTATCGGTCATGGCAGGTAAATGTAGTGGTCCTCAGGCATAGACGCGCCAGCCGCCCATTCTGTGACATTTTGCATAAGCTAGTGAGATTTAATTCCTTGCGTGCGCGGCCCGCTCCTCCTATCCTGCAAGATGCTCATTTTGCAATGCTAACCGGGAGACCTCATGAAGCTGGAAACCATCGCCGTCCACGGCGGCTATCAACCCGATCCCACCACCCGCGCGGTGGCGGTGCCGATCTACCAGACCGTCGCCTACGCCTTCGACGACACCCAGCACGGCGCCGACCTGTTCGACCTCAAGGTGCCCGGCAACATCTACACCCGCATCATGAACCCGACCCAGGACGTGCTGGAGCAGCGCGTGGCGGCGCTGGAGGGCGGCGTGGCGGCGTTGGCGCTGGCCTCGGGCCAGGCAGCCGTGACCTACGCGATCCAGACCATCGCCGAGGCGGGCGACAACATCGTCTCCGCCTCCACGCTGTACGGCGGCACCTACAACCTGTTCGCCCACACGCTGCCGCAGTTCGGCATCACCACCCGCTTCGCGGACGCCCGTGACCCGTCCTCGTTCGCGGCGCTGATCGACGAGCGCACCAAGGCCGTGTTCATCGAGTCGATCGGCAACCCGCTCGGTAACATCACCGACATCGAGGCCATCGCCGCCGTCGCCCACCAGCACGGCGTGCCGCTCATCGTCGACAACACCGTCGCCACGCCCTACCTGCTGCGCCCCATCGAGCACGGCGCCGACATCGTCGTGCATTCGCTGACCAAGTACCTGGGCGGCCATGGCAATTCGATCGGCGGCGCCATCGTCGATTCCGGCAAGTTCCCGTGGGCCGAGCACAAGGAGCGCTTCAAGCGCCTCAACGAGCCGGACGTGTCCTACCACGGCGTGGTCTACACCGAGGCGCTGGGGGCGGCGGCCTACATCGGCCGCGCGCGCGTGGTCCCGCTGCGTAACACCGGCGCGGCGATCTCGCCGTTCAACGCCTTCCTGATACTGCAGGGGATAGAGACGCTGGCGCTGCGCATGGAGCGCATCACCGAGAACGCGCGCAAGGTGGCGCAGTTCCTCAGCGGGCACGCCAAGGTCAAGTGGGTCAACTACGCGGGGCTGGAGGATCACCGCGACCACGCGCTGGCGAAGAAGTACCTGGGCGGGCGCCCTTCCGGCGTGCTGACCTTCGGTGTCGAAGGCGGTGTGCAGGGTGGCGCGCGCTTCCAGGATGCGCTGAAGTTGTTCACGCGCCTGGTCAACATCGGCGACGCCAAGTCGCTGGCCTGCCACCCGGCGTCTACCACGCACCGCCAGCTCAACGAGGAGGAGCTGGCCAAGGCCGGGGTGACGGTCGACACGGTGCGCCTGTCGATCGGCATCGAGCACAGCGACGATCTGCTGGCCGACCTGGAACAGGCGCTGGCGGCGGTCTAGGGCTTGGTCTTGACCTTGTCCGGCACGCGGGTGACCAGCACCTCGCCATCGTCGGCGATGGTGCAGTCGATGATGTGGCTGCGCGACACGCCCGCGTGGGGGGAAAACAGGTCGTGGTATTTGCCCGGATTTTCCAGCCGCAGGTCGATGCGGAAGCTCTCCAGGTGGTTGATCTCCTTGACCTGGCGCACGCGCTGCTTGCGGATATCGGCTTCCTTGTCGCTGCGGCCGTGCATCTGCGGACCTTCGAAATAGCGTATCAGCGCGCATTCCACGGCGTCGATGCGGTCCTTCAGCAGCACGTCGGCCGCCACCGGATTGTCGTTGGCCGGCAGCTCGGCCGGGTCGCCATCGTCGGAGATCACCTCCACGTTCATGCGCTGGATCAGCAGCAGCATGTCGTTGTCCTCGCTGTTGTTCTGGTGGACCTTCTGCACCGCGGGCAGGCGCGCGCGCGCCAGGCGGCCAAGCGGGTCCCTGGTCTGGCCGACATACTGCACCTTGCTCTGGAAGGTCAGCGCATTCTCGTATTGCTGCAGCACGTCGTGGATCGACAGCGCCTCGATCAAGCCGCCCCAGTTCAGCGTGATGAAGCGGTCGGTGACCACCACGCTGGGCTTTTTCAGCGTGGCCGCGAACGGCACTTCGAGCTCGATGGTGATGCTGTCGCGCTTGCCCTCGGCGCCCACCAGGATGGGCACCGTCAGCTTGAGCGAGAAGAAGCCCCAGCTGGTGCTGCGCGACGGGTCGAAGCGCACGCGCGGACGGTTGACGGCGAAATAGATCAGCCGTTTTTCCATCGTCGCTTCCAGGTCGAACTGCATGCGGCGCAGGTGGCGCCCGACCGGGTCGCGGATGTCGGGGATTTCCGGGAAGCCGGCCACCAGGTCGTACCAGTGGAATTTGGCGTCGGCCACCGTCACCACCCAGGTCTGGGGCGCGGCGGTACGTTGCGGCATCAGCGGCAGCAACTCGTCGATCTGCTCGGCCGGCGCGGCCAGCAGGTCGTGGAACGGCTCCGGCGCTTCGGCGAACAACTCGCCCACGCCCAACTCGTCCAGCGATGGGTCTGGATAGTCGTCCTCAGCGATCAAATCGCTCGTCATGGCCTGCGCTCCTGGATCTATGTAAGTATTTTCCACAGTATAGTATGCTTCCCGGAACATTTCCATCTGGCAAGTCTATAGCAGTGGGAATCTTCACGCAATGTAACACCACGGCGTCCGGCACGCACGTGGCGCACGGCAAGCGGGCGCGCCTCAGCCCTTGCCGGGTTTTGCCGGCGGCGGCAGGGGAGCGACCATGGCCTGGCCGTCGGCGATGAAGCAGCTCAGCAGGTGCTGGCGGGCGCTGGCCACGTGTTCGGAGCACAGGTAATTGTAGCGGCCGGCGTCCTCGTAGCGCAGGTCGATGGTGTACTGCGTCAGGTTGTGCTGGGCCTGCAGCGCGGCCAGGCGGGCGGCGCGCAGCGTGCGCTGCTCGGCGGTGCGGCTGCGCGCGGAGGCACCCTCGAAATAGCTGACCAGTGCCGCCTCGATCAGTTCCATGCGCGTCTCCTGCAGCGCGTCGGCCGCCACCGGATCGGCGTTGCGCGCGGCGCCGGCCGGATCGCCGTCGGCGCAGCTGACCTGCACCTCCAGCTGCTGCACCAGCAGCAGGGTGTCGAAATGCCCGCTGTGCTGCGCGTGCAGCCTTTGCAGCGCCGGCAGGCGGCCCTTGCCCAGGCGCGCATCGTCGTCGCGGGTCTGGCCGACATGCACCACCTTGCTCGGGATCTTCAGCGCGTGGGCGTAGTTTTGCAGGATGTCGTGGACCGAGAACGCCTCGATCAGGCCGCCCCAGTTCAGGGTGACGAAGTTCGGGGTCAGCGTCACGGTCGGCTTTTTCATGGTGGCGGCGAACGGCACCTTGAGCTCGATGGTGATGCTCTCCCTGGCCTCGTCCGCGCCCATCAGCAGCGGCAGCGTCAGCTTGAGCGAGAAGAAGCCCCACTGCACCGCGCCCTTGATGTCGAAGCGCACGCGCGGGCGGATCACGGCGAAGAACAGGTGGCGCTGGGCCGATGCGGCCTCCAGCTCGAACTGCATGCGGCGCTGGTAGCGGCCGATCGGATCGCGGATGTCCGGCGCCTGCGGGAAGCCCGCCACCAGGTCGTACCAGTGGTATTTGGCGTTGGCCACGCTGACCGTCCAGCTTTGCGGCGCGCCCGGCCCGGATTGCTCGGAACAAGGCTGCGAAGTCGGGGCAGCCAGCTCAGGAAAAGTCATAAAACCCCTGAAAAGGAAAGTTGAGATAGTGGTGACTGTCTCCCTTCCCGTTCAGCGAGTTTGTGGCTTGCAGGAAATAAGTAATACTACGCAGTCGGGGCGATTATACGTAGTTAAACTGCTTGAACAACCGATTAGTGTTCCTGCTCAAATGGTAGCGTTTTCATTGAGTGGTCTATACAACAGTTAGCGTTATCAAGTGCAAAATCGCTCATTTCAGGCGGCCAGTTCGGATCTGCTGGACAATGTTTCTTGTAGCAATGCCAATAGTTGTGAAGGGCTATCAAACAGATAGTCAGCGTGCCAGCCCTGCGGTTCGACCGGGCCGCAGTAACCCCAGCCGCAGGCGATGGTCGGCATGGCGGCGGCCTTGCCGGCCTGGATGTCGCGCAGGTCGTCGCCCACGTACCAGCACTGCTCCGGCGCCAGGCCGAGGCGGGCGGCCGCCTCGAGCAACGGCGCCGGGTGCGGCTTGGCGTGGGGCGTGGTGTCGCCCGACACCACGCAGGCCGCATGGCCCAGGCCGATCTGCGGCAGCAGCGGATCGGTGAAGCGCGCCGGCTTGTTGGTGACGACGCCCCATTGCAGCCCGGCCTGCTCGATGCCGGCCAGCAGCTCGACAATGCCGGGGAACAGCGAGCTGTGCACCGCCATCGCCGCCTGGTAGTTGGCGAAGAAGCCGTCGCGCAGCGGGATGAAGCCCTCGTCCTCCGGCTTCAGGCCGAAGGCCGCGCCGATCATGCCGCGCGCGCCGGCCGAGGCGGTCGGGCGCAGCAGCTCGTAGGCGGTCGGTTCCAGGCCGCGCTCGGTGCGCAGCAGGTTGACGGCGGCCGCCAGGTCGGGGGCGGTGTCGGCCAGCGTGCCGTCGAGGTCGAACAGGATGGCGCGCGGAGGATTGATCTCGGTCATAAAGAGTCTTTACAGCGGACGGGTGGTGGCGACCAGGTAGTTGACGCTGGTGTCGTCGTTCAGGGAATAGATCTTGGTCAGCGGGTTGTAGCCCATGCCCTTGAAGCCCTGCACGTCGAGGCCGGCGCTGCGCACGTACTGCGCCAGCTCGGCCGGGGTGATGAATTTGTCGTAGTCGTGGGTGCCCTTGGGCAGCATGCGCAGCAGGTATTCCGCGCCCAGGATGGCGAACAGGTAGGCCTTGGGATTGCGGTTGAGCGTGGAGAAGAACACGTGGCCGCCCGGCTTGACCAGGGTGGCGGCGGCGCGCACGATGGCGCTCGGGTCCGGCACGTGCTCCAGCATTTCCATGCAGGTGACGACGTCGAACTGGCCCGGCTCCTGGGCCGCCATTTCCTCGGCGGCGACCAGCTTGTAGCGCACCGCCACGCCCGATTCCAGGCTGTGCAGGTCGGCCACCTTCAGCGCTTTTTCCGACAGGTCGATGCCGGTCACGGTGGCGCCCTTGCGCGCCATCGATTCGCTCAGGATGCCGCCGCCGCAGCCGATGTCGATCACCTTCTTGCCGGCCAGCGGCGCGCGCGCGTTGATCCACTCCAGGCGCAGCGGGTTGATCTCGTGCAGCGGACGGAACTCGGAGGTCGGGTCCCACCAGCGATGGGCGAGGTCGGAGAATTTTTGCAGTTCTAATGGATCGGCGTTCATCGGTTCAGCTCATAGGGACTAATCCCGCTATTCTAAAGCAGGAGGCGTAAAAAAACCCCGCCGTAGCGGGGTTTCGAGCAGCTAGGCAGGCAATTACTTGCTGGTGCCGACTACTTCGATTTCTACGCGACGGTTCTTGGCGCGGCCTTCTGCAGTTTTGTTGTCTGCAACTGGCTGTTTCTCGCCTTTGCCTTCGGTGTACACGCGGTTGGCTTCAACGCCTTTGGAGATGATGTAGGCTTTGACGGCTTCAGCGCGGCGTACCGACAGCTTCTGGTTGTATTCATCGCTACCAACGGAGTCGGTGTGGCCGACGGCGATGATGACTTCCAGGTTGATCGAACCCAGTTTCGAGGTCACGTCGTCCAGTTTCGCCTTGCCTTCTGGTTTCAGAACGGCTTTGTCGAAGTCGAAGAACGCGTCGGCTGCGAAGCTGACTTTTTGTGCGGTTGGCACTGGAGCGGCTGGCTTAGGTGCCGGTGCCGGGGCAGGTGCTACTGGCGCTGGTGCGGCAGGCGCTGCTGGAGCGACGCATTTGCCGTCAACCAGTTTCTCTGGCTCAACGCACAGTGGCGCGTCGCAACCTGGAACGGCATCAGCCGGGGTCCAGTAGCCGGTGCGCCAGCACAGGCCGAACGGGTCACGGGCGATCACGCCGCGCGCGTCTTGCACATAAGCGCTCTTAGGGGTGGCTGCCTTGATGTCCTGGGTGACAGGCGCATACGGAGGAGCGGTAGGCGCGGTTTGTGCAATAGCCGAGCCAGCGAATGCAGCCGATACGGCCAGCATCGAAATCAGTTTTTTCATATTTTTCTTCCTTTCGGGGGTGATATCCGCAGAAAAACTGCGCGACGTAGTAATACGTGGGGCGAATTCTACCACGTGGGTACGGCGCGCCTGTCTCCCGATTGCGAAACGAGCAATTAACTTCTAATCCATTTTGCCACAAGCGATCTTTGGGCGTGAAAAGGGCGTGACACGAGTCCTTTTTGATTCCGACCAAAATGTTGTTTTGTTGCAACGTGATTATCGATAATAATTGAGTAATGTGTCATGACTATTACATGGCGTTACAACGTGCGCCTGACCTGCGGGCCCCAGCAATGGCGGGCGCCGTGCCGGAATTGTGCTGGTTGCTGTGCGCGCATGCTAAAATCGCACGCTTGCCTGTCCGTAGTGAGAGGCGCTAGAAATGCAGTACGTGCGGCATACATTGCTTAATAAACCACAGTCAAAGATCAGTCGACCCGCCAATGGATCAATTCGCAAAAGAAACAATCCCTATTTCCCTCGAAGAAGAGATGCGCAAGAGCTACCTCGATTACGCCATGAGCGTGATCGTGGGCCGCGCCTTGCCTGACGTCCGAGACGGCCTCAAGCCGGTGCACCGCCGGGTTCTGTTCGCGATGCACGAAATGAACAACGTGTGGAATCGTCCTTACGTCAAATGCGCCCGTGTGGTGGGCGAGACGATGGGTAAGTACCACCCGCACGGCGACGCGTCGATCTACGACACGCTGGTCCGCATGGCGCAGGACTTCTCGCTGCGCTACATGCTGGTCGACGGCCAGGGCAACTTCGGCTCGGTCGACGGCGACGGCGCGGCGGCAATGCGTTACACCGAGTGCCGCCTGGACAAGATCTCCGCCGAGCTGCTGGCCGACATCGACAAGGAAACCGTCGACTTCCAGCCCAACTACGACGGCAAGGAAAAGGAACCGACGGTCCTGCCGACCCGCATCCCCAACCTGCTGATCAACGGCTCGTCCGGTATCGCGGTCGGCATGGCGACCAACATCCCGCCGCACAACCTGCATGAAGTGATCGCCGGCGCGCTGCACGTGCTGCGCAATCCGCAATGCACGATCGACGAGCTGATCGAACTGATCCCGGCGCCGGACTTCCCGACCGGCGGCACGATCTACGGCGTCTCGGGCGTGCGCGACGGTTACCGCACCGGCCGTGGCCGCGTGGTGATGCGCGCCAAGACCCACTACGAGGAATACGGCAAGGACGGCGGCCGCACCGCCATCATCGTCGACGAGCTGCCGTACCAGGTCAACAAAAAATCGCTGCTGGAACGCATCGCCGAAAACGTGCGCGACAAGAAGCTCGAAGGCATTTCCGACATCCGCGACGAGTCCGACAAGTCGGGCATGCGCGTGGTTATCGAGCTCAAGCGCGGCGAAGTGCCGGAAGTGGTGCTGAACAACCTGTACAAGCAAACCCAGCTGCAAGACACCTTCGGCATGAACATGGTGGCCCTGGTCGACGGCCAGCCGCGCCTGCTGAACCTGAAGGAAATGCTGAGCTGCTTCCTGTCGCACCGCCGCGAAGTGGTCACGCGCCGCACCGTGTTCGAGCTGCGCAAGGCGCGCGAGCGCGGCCACGTGCTGGAAGGCCTGGCCGTGGCGCTGGCCAACATCGACGACTTCATCGCCATCATCAAGGCGGCGCCGACGCCGCCGGTCGCGAAAACCGGCCTGATGGACCGTTCCTGGGATTCGTCGCTGGTGCGCGAGATGCTGGCCCGTACCGGCGACGGCACCACCGCCGGCGGCATCGACGCCTTCCGTCCGGAGCACCTGCCCAAGCACTACGGCATGCAGGCCGACGGCATGTACAAGCTGTCCGACGACCAGGCGCAGGAAATTTTGCAGATGCGCCTGCAACGCCTGACCGGCCTGGAACAGGACAAGATCGTCAACGAGTACAAGGACGTGATGGCCGAAATCGCCGACCTGCTGGACATCCTGGCCAAGCCGGAACGCGTGACCACCATCATCACCGACGAGATGACCCACGTGGTCAACGAATTCGGCGACCCGCAGAAGGATCCGCGCCGCTCCAACATCGAGCACAACGCGACCGACCTGGGCACCGAGGACCTGATCACGCCGCAGGACATGGTGGTGACGTTGTCGCACACCGGCTACATGAAGGCGCAGCCGATTTCCGAGTACCGCGCGCAGAAGCGCGGCGGACGCGGCAAGCAGGCCATGGCGACCAAAGAGGAAGACTGGATCGACCAGCTGTTCATCGCCAACACCCACGACTACATCCTGTGCTTCTCCAACCGCGGCCGCATGTACTGGCTCAAGGTGTGGGAAGTGCCGCAAGGCTCGCGCAACTCGCGCGGCAAGCCGATCGTCAACATGTTCCCGCTGGCGGACAACGAGAAGATCACGGTCATCCTGCCGCTGTCCGGCGAAAACCGTACCTTCCCTGAAGACCACTACGTCTTCATGTCGACCAGCCTGGGCACCGTGAAGAAGACGCCGCTGAAGGACTTCAGCAATCCACGCAAGGCCGGCATCATCGCGGTCGACCTGGACGAGGGCGACTTCCTGATCGGCGCCGCGCTGACCGACGGCCAGCACGACGTGATGCTGTTCTCCGACGCCGGCAAGGCGGTGCGTTTCGACGAGAACGACGTGCGTCCGATGGGCCGCAACGCCCGCGGCGTGCGCGGCATGAACCTGGACGAAGGCCAGCGTGTGATCGCGCTGCTGGTGGCGGAAAACGAGCAGCAGTCGGTGCTCACGGCCACCGAGAACGGCTTCGGCAAGCGTACTCCGATCATCGAGTACACCCGCCACGGCCGCGGCACCAAGGGCATGATCGCGATCCAGACTTCGGAACGCAACGGCAAGGTGGTGGCGGCGACGCTGGTCGATTCGACCGACGAGATCATGCTGATCACCACCGGCGGCGTGCTGATTCGCACCCGCGTCTCCGAGATCCGCGAGATGGGCCGCGCCACCCAGGGCGTGACGCTGATCGCGGTCGAAGACGGCACCAAGCTGTCCGGCCTGCAGCGCGTGGTGGAGACGGACATCGACGAAGTCGAACTGGAACCGGGTCCTGATGCCAAGCCAGACGAAGCTCAAGCTGAGTAAGTCGTAGCACACACCGCCCCGGACCTTGGTCCGGGGAGAGCGGGGTCAGGTTTATTGCGCGGATAAATGCGACAATAAGACTGGCTCCTTTTTTTATTGGAAAACGCGTATGAAAAAGTTGATTGCAGCCGTCCTCACCACGCTGGCATTCACCGCCGCCGCGCCGTCGTTCGCCCAGGCACCGCAAGCCGCGCCGCTGGACCCTGCCAGCGTGGCAGCCGCGCGCGAACTGTTCGAGTCGATGAACTATCGCGCGACGATGGTCGACATGATGAAGCAGATGTCGAGCAGCGCCATGGGCTCGATCCGTCCGGCGATGGAAGGGGCGATCAACGGCGACAGCAAGCTCGATGCGGCGGCCAAAAAGCAGGCGCTGGAAAAACTCGCGCGCAAGATGCCTGAGATCGAAAAGCTGATGAACGAATTCATGAGCGATCCGGCACTGGTCGATGAAACGCTGGAAGCGTCGATTCCGCTCTACGCCCGCACCTATACCGTCGACGAGATTCACCAGATCGCCGCCTTTTACCGCACCCCGGTTGGCGTCAAGATGTTGGCCACCATGCCCCGGCTCTCCGCGGAGCTGATGCAGAACACCCAGGGCATGATGACCAAGCGCCTGGGGGCGCTGATGCAGCGCATGATGAAAATATTGGAAGACTAGATTTAACTGATTGAATAAGGGACTGCATAGTGACTCATATCTATAACTTTTCGGCCGGCCCCGCTGTCTTGCCGAAGGAAGTGCTGGCGCAAGCCGCTGCCGAGATGCTGGACTGGCAT
This sequence comes from Duganella vulcania, assembly GCF_009857655.1. NCBI lineage: Bacteria > Pseudomonadati > Pseudomonadota > Betaproteobacteria > Burkholderiales > Oxalobacteraceae > Duganella > Duganella vulcania. The sequence goes on along the minus strand of NZ_WWCX01000057.1, from coordinate 18,440 downwards.
GGCAGCGGCATGTCCGTCATGGAGATGAGCCACCGCGGACCGGAGTTTATTTCGATTTACAAGGCAGCGGAGCGCGACCTGCGCGAGCTGCTGGCAGTACCGGACAACTACAAGATCTTGTTCATGCAGGGCGGCGGACTGTCGCAGAACGCCCTGGTGCCGCTGAACCTCGTCGGCCACAAGCCGCAGCCAGCGACCATCGATTTCATCCAAACCGGTTCGTGGTCGGGCAAATCCATCAAGGAAGCCGCCAAGTACGCCAACGTGAATGTCGCCGCCTCGTCGGCGACGCAAGTGCCGCCGCAGTCGGAGTGGAAGCTCACGCCCGGCGCGGCCTACCTGCACATGTGCACCAACGAGACCATCGACGGCATCGAGTTCGACTTCGACGCCGGCGTGCCGGCGCCGCAAGAAGGCGTGCTGCTGGTGGCCGACATGTCCTCGCACATCCTGTCGCGCCCCATCGACGTATCCAGGTATGGCCTGATTTTCGCCGGCGCGCAGAAGAACATCGGCCCGGCCGGTGTGACCATCGTCATCGTGCGCGAAGACCTGCTGGGCAAGGCGCTGCCGGCCTGCCCGTCGGCGTTCGACTTCAAGCTGGTGGCCGACAACGAGTCGATGTACAACACGCCGCCCACCTACGGGATCTACATCGCCGGCCTGGTGTTCCAGTGGCTGAAGAAGCAGGGCGGCGTGGCCGAGATGGAGAAGCGCGCCATCGCCAAGGCCAGGCTGCTGTACGCGGCGCTCGACGCCGACGATTTTTACCAGACCCGCGTGGCGAAACAAAACCGCTCGCGCATGAACGTTCCTTTCTACCTGAAGGACGAGAGTCAGAATGAGGCATTCCTGGCCGGCGCCAAGGCGCGCGGCCTGCTGCAATTGAAGGGCCACAAGTCCGTCGGCGGCATGCGCGCATCGATCTACAACGCCATGCCCATCGAGGGTGTGCAGGCGCTTGTGGACTACTTGAACGAATTCGCAGGCCGCACCGGAAAATAACCCCATCATGACTGACAAACTGACACCCTTGCGCGAGCAGATCGACGCCATCGATGCCCAGATCCTCGACCTGTTGAACCAGCGCGCCAAAGTGGCGCAGCAGGTCGGCCACGTCAAGGCCGAAACCAACGCCCCTGTGTTCCGTCCCGAGCGCGAGGCGCAGGTGCTGCGCGGCGTGGCCGACCGCAATCCCGGCCCGATGGGCGACGTCGAGCTGCAAACCATCTGGCGCGAAATCATGTCCGCCTGCCGCTCGCTGGAGAAGCGCGTCACCATCGCCTTCCTCGGCCCGGCCGGCACCTACACCGAGCAGGCCGCGTACCAGCAGTTCGGCACCGCCGTCGACGTATTGCCTTGCTCGTCGATCGACGAAGTGTTCCGCGCCACCGAGGCCGGCACCGCCGAATTCGGCGTGGTGCCGGTCGAGAACTCGACCGAAGGCGCCATTGGCCGCACGCTGGACCTGCTGCTGCATACCTCGCTGTCGATCAGCGGCGAGGTGTCGCTGGCGGTGCGTCACAGCCTGCTGAGCGGCACCGGCAACATGGACGGCGTCACCGCCATCTGCGCCCACGCGCAGGCGCTGGCGCAGTGCCAGATCTGGTTGAACAACAACTACCCGGACATCGAGCGCCGCGCCGTCTCGTCCAACGCCGAAGCGGCCCGCATGGCGCGCGACGACCACACCATCGCCGCCATCGCCGGCGAGCGTGCCGGCGTGCGCTACGGCCTGGGCACGGTCAAGGCCAACATCCAGGACGACCCGCACAACCGCACGCGCTTCGCCGTGATCGGCCAGTTGCAGGCCGGCCGCTCGGGCCAGGACCGCACCTCGCTGGCGCTGGCCGCACCGCACAAGGCGGGTTCCATCTACCGCCTGCTTGGATCGCTGGCGCGGCACAATGTGTCGATGACGCGTTTCGAATCGCGCCCGGCCCGCACCGGTACCTGGGAATACTACTTCTACGTCGACGTCGAAGGCCATGTGCAGGACGAAGGCGTGGCCAAGGCGCTGGAAGAGCTGCAGAACAACGCGGCCTTCTTCAAGGTGCTGGGTTCCTACCCGGTCAGCCTGAACTAATTTTTTTAACGAGAATCTGAGAGAGACCATGTCCAAGAATTACGGCCCCGAATACGTCCGCGCTATCGCTCCTTACCAGGCGGGCAAACCGATTGCGGAAGTCGCACGCGAATTCGGCCTCGATGAAGAGGCGATCGTGAAGCTGGCGTCGAACGAGAACCCGTTCGGCGTGCCGGCATCGGCGGTGCAGGCGATGAATGCCGCCGCCGCTGAATTGGGGCGCTACCCGGACGCCAATGGTTTCGATCTGAAGGGCGCGCTGTCCAAGCGCTATGGCGTGCCGGCCGAGTGGATCACGCTGGGCAATGGCAGCAACGACATCCTGGAAATCGCCGCCCACGCTTTCGTCGAGCGCGGCCAGTCGGTGGTGTACTCGCAGTACTCGTTTGCCGTGTACGCGCTGGCGACGCAGGGCGTTGGTGCGCGCCACATCGTGGTGCCGGCCAAGGACCATGGCCACGACCTGCCGGCCATGCTGGCGGCGATCGAGGAAGACACGCGCCTGGTCTTCATCGCCAACCCGAACAACCCGACCGGCACCTTCATCCCGGCCGCCGAGATCCAGGCCTTCCTGGACAAGGTGCCGGCTAGCGTGGTGGTAGTGCTGGACGAGGCCTATAACGAATTCCTGGCCGAGGAAAACCAGTTCGAGTCGGCCGAATGGGTCAAGAAGTATCCCAACCTGCTGGTCTCGCGCACCTTCTCCAAGGCGTACGGCCTGGCCGGTTTGCGCGTGGGCTTCGGCATCGCCCAGCCGGCGCTGACCGATTTGATGAACCGCATCCGCCAACCGTTCAACGTCAACTCGCTGGCGCAGGCCGCGGCCATCGCGGCGCTGAACGACAAGGAGTTCCTGAAGCAGAGCGCCGTCAATAACACCGCCGGCTACCAGCAGTTCACCGAGGCCTTCGACAAACTGGGCCTGCAGTACGTGCCGTCGTATGGCAACTTCGTGCTGGTCAAGGTCGGCGACGATGCCGGCGCCGGCGCGCGCGTCAACCTGGCGTTGCTGAAGCAGGGCGTGATCGTGCGCCCGGTCGGCAACTACGGTCTGCCTGAATGGCTGCGCATCTCCATTGGCCTGCCGCAGGAGAACGCGGTGCTGATCGCGGCGCTGACCAAGGCCTTGGCGGAGTAATGTTGAACAAGGTCGTCATCTTTGGCGTGGGCCTGATCGGCGGATCGTTCGCGCGGTCGCTGAAGAAGGCCGGCGCCGTCGGCAGCGTGGTTGGCATGGGGCGGTCCGCCGCCTCGCTGAAGCGCGCGCAGGAACTGGGCATCATCGACGTGATCGGCGTGGCCGACGCCGGTGGTGGCGGCTGCACGATGGCCGAGGCGCTGCAAGGTGCCGACCTGGTGCTGCTGGCCGCGCCGGTGGCGCAGACCGAGGCGATCCTGGTGGCGATGGCACCGCACCTGCAGCCGGGTACCGTGGTCACCGACGCGGGCAGCACCAAGTCCGACGTGGTGGCTTCGGCGCGGCGCGCGCTGGGCGGCAAGATCGCCCAGTTCGTGCCGGGCCATCCGATCGCCGGCCGCGAGACCAATGGTCCCGAGGCGGCGATCGACGATCTGTACGTCGGCAAGAAGGTGGTGCTGACGGCGCTGGATGAGAATTCGGCGCAGGATGTCGAGCGTGTGGCCGCCGCGTGGCGCGCCTGCGATGCGATCATCCACCGTTTGACGCCGCAAGAACATGACAAGGTGTTTGCCGCCGTGAGCCATTTGCCGCATTTGCTGGCCTATGCGCTGGTGGACGACATCGCGAACAAACCGCATGCGGATTTACTGTTTCAGTATGCGGCCAGCGGCTTCCGCGATTTCACAAGGATCGCGGGGTCGTCGCCAGAAATGTGGCGCGACATCAGCCTGGCCAACCAGTCGGCATTGTTGACGGAGCTTGATGCCTATCTGGCACAATTAACGGGCCTGCGTGCCCGTCTCGCCGCCGGTGACGGGGTAGGGCTGGAGAGCGTGTACGCCAACGCCCAGCGCGCCCGCCACCAGTGGATTACAGCGATCGAGGCGGCCGAGGCGCCGCCGTCGCAGGACAAAGCAGACTAAAATCAGGGAATCAGTATGACCCACGAATATATCGACCTGCAAACGGTCGCCCACGTGCAGGGCGCGGTGCGCCTGCCCGGCTCCAAATCCATCTCCAACCGCATCCTGCTGTTGTCCGCCCTGTCGCAGGGCGACGTCGACATCGTCGACCTGCTGGCCTCGGACGACACGGCCGTGATGCTGGCGGCCCTGCGCTCGCTCGGCGTGCAGTGGACCGAGGAGAAAACCGCCACCGGCACCATCCACCACGTCAAGGGCGTGGCCGGCGTGCTGCCGAACAAATCGGCCGATCTCTTCATGGGCAACGCCGGCACCGCGATCCGTCCGCTGACCGCCGCGCTGGCCGTCATCGGCGGCGACTACACGCTGCACGGCGTGCCGCGCATGCACGAGCGCCCGATCGGCGACCTGGTGGACGCGCTGAACGCCGCCGGCACCAACGTCGAATACACCGGCAACCCAGGCTTCCCGCCGCTGCACATCAAGCAGGGCAAGATCCACGCGCAGCGCCTGTCGGTGCGCGGCGACGTGTCCAGCCAGTTCCTGACCGCGCTGCTGATGGTGGCGCCGCTGATGGCGCGCGACCACGCGATCAGCATCGACGTGATCGGTGAGCTGATCTCCAAGCCGTACATCGAAATCACGCTCAACCTGATCCGCCGCTTCGGCGTGACGGTGGAGCAGAACGGCTGGGAGTCGTTCACCATCCAGCCCGGCCAGGTGTACCAGTCGCCGGGCACCATCCACGTCGAGGGCGACGCCTCGTCGGCGTCCTACTTCCTGGCGGCCGGCGCGATCGCCGGCGGCCCGGTGCGGGTCGAGGGCGTGGGCAAGGACAGCATCCAGGGCGACGTGCGCTTCGCCGCCGCGCTGGAGCGGATGGGCGTGCAGATCACCATGGGTGACAACTGGATCGAGGCCAAGTCGAACGGCGTACTGAAAGCCATCGACGCCGACTTTAACCACATCCCCGACGCCGCCATGACCATCGCCATCGCCGCGCTGTACGCCGACGGCACCAGCACGCTGCGCAACATCGCCAGCTGGCGCGTCAAGGAGACCGACCGCATCGCCGCCATGGCGACCGAGCTGCGCAAGGTCGGCGCCATCGTGGAGGAGGGCCCCGACTACATCAAGGTCACGCCGCCGGCCGTCATCACGCCGGCCACCATCGACACCTACGACGACCACCGCATGGCGATGTGCTTCTCGCTGGTGTCGCTGGACGGCGCCGCCCGCAAGGGCAATGTCATGCGCATCAACGATCCCAAGTGCGTGGGCAAGACCTTCCCCGAGTATTTCGCCGCCTTTGCGGCAATAGCAAAATAAATAATCTAAATCAAATGGCCACTTCCCCAATTCCAGTCATCGCCATCGACGGCCCCACCGCATCCGGCAAGGGCACCGTCGCGCACCGCGTCGCCGATAAGCTCGGCTTCCACTACCTGGATTCTGGCGCCCTGTACCGTTTGACGGCGCTGTCGGCACTCCGCCGCGGCACCGATCTGAACGACGAGCACGCGCTGGCCAAGCTGGCCGAGCACCTGCAGTGCAGCTTCCAGGGCGGCGACATCATTCTGTCGCACGAAAACGTCACCGAGGCCATCCGCGCCGAGGAGGTCGGCAACACCGCTTCAAAAATTGCAACATTTCACGCCGTGCGCCATGCGCTGCTGGGGCTGCAGCTGGGCTTCCGCAAGGCGCCGGGCGTGGTGGCGGACGGGCGCGACATGGGCTCGGTGATCTTCCCGAACGCCGCGCTGAAGGTGTTTTTGACCGCCAGTGTGGCGGCGCGCGCGGAACGCCGCTATAAGCAATTGATTGGCAAAGGAATTTCTGCTAATATGGAAGACCTACTGATGGATTTGCAGGCGCGGGACGACCGGGATACAAACCGGACCATCGCGCCGCTGGTCCCCGCAGAGGGGGCGCATGTGCTCGATACCTCGAATATGACCGCTGATGAAGCGGTCGCCCAGGTGTTGCAGTGGTATGCGGCCATCGGTAAATAGCTGGTGTCGCGGTCGCTCTGATGGCCGTGGCGTTTATTAACCCTAACCCAACTGAAGTCGCATCTCGCGAGCCTTGTTGGTAACCTGGAAGTTACAATGTCTAATATGGAAAGTTTTGCAGCCCTCTTCGAAGAATCCCTGTCGCGTCAAGACATGCGTTCGGGCGAAGTGATCTCGGCTGAAGTCGTTCGTCTGGATCACAACTTCGTGATCGTCAACGCCGGCCTGAAATCGGAAGCATTCATCCCAGTTGAAGAATTCAAGAACGACCACGGCGAACTGGAAGTCAAAGTAGGCGACTTCGTTTCCGTGGCGATCGAATCGCTCGAAAACGGTTTCGGCGACACCATCCTGTCGCGCGACAAAGCCAAGCGTCTGGCTTCGTGGCTGGCACTGGAAAAAGCCATGGAATCGGGCGAAATCGTTGTCGGTACCGTCAACGGTAAAGTCAAGGGCGGCCTGACCGTTCTGACCAACGGCATCCGCGCCTTCCTGCCAGGCTCGCTGGTTGACACCCGTCCAGTCAAAGACACCACCCCATTCGAAGGCAAGACCCTCGAATTCAAAGTGATCAAGCTGGACCGCAAGCGTAACAACGTCGTTCTGTCCCGCCGCGCCGTCATCGAAGCTTCGATGGGCGAAGAGCGTCAGAAACTGATGGAAACCCTGAAAGAAGGCACCGTGGTGACCGGCGTCGTCAAAAACATCACCGACTACGGCGCGTTCGTGGATCTGGGCGGTATCGACGGCCTGCTGCACATCACCGACCTGGCATGGCGTCGTGTGCGTCACCCATCGGAAGTGCTGACCGTTGGCCAGGAAATCACCGCCAAGGTCCTGAAGTACGATCAAGAGAAAAACCGTGTGTCCCTGGGCGTGAAGCAACTGGGCGACGATCCTTGGACCGGTCTGTCCCGTCGTTACCCACAAGGCACCCGCCTGTTCGGTAAAGTCACCAACCTGACCGACTACGGCGCGTTCGTTGAAGTTGAACAAGGCATCGAAGGCCTGGTACACGTGTCCGAAATGGACTGGACCAACAAAAACGTCGCTCCAAACAAAGTTGTCCAGCTGGGCGACGAAGTTGAAGTGATGGTTCTGGAAATCGACGAAGAGCGTCGCCGTATTTCGCTGGGCATGAAACAGTGCAAAGCGAACCCATGGGATGACTTCGGCGTGACCCACAAGAAGGGCGATAAAGTCCGTGGCGCGATCAAGTCGATCACCGACTTCGGCGTGTTCATCGGCCTGGCCGGCAACATCGACGGCCTGGTGCACCTGTCCGACCTGTCCTGGACCGAAACCGGCGAAGAAGCCGTGCGTCGCTTCAAGAAAGGTGACGAACTGGAAGCCATCGTTCTGGCCATCGACGTTGAGCGTGAGCGCGTTTCCCTGGGCGTCAAGCAACTGGAAGGCGACCCATTCAACAACTTCGCAGCCATGAACGACAAGGGCGCGCTGGTTACCGGCACCGTTAAATCGGTTGAGCCTAAAGGCGCCGTGATCCAACTGTCCGAAGAAGTTGAAGGCTACCTGCGCGCGTCGGAAATCTCGCGTGACCGCGTGGAAGATGCTGGCACCCACCTGAAAGTCGGCGATTCCGTCGAGGCTCTGGTGATCAACATCGACCGCAAAGCACGTTCGATCCAACTGTCGATCAAAGCTAAAGACAGCGCTGAAACTGCAGAAGCCATGCAGAAGATGGCCGCGACCGACAACAACGCAGCTTCGGGCACCACCAGCCTGGGCGCGCTGTTGAAAGCCAAGTTCGATAACAAGAACTAAGAACTAGTCGATGACTAAGTCCGAGTTGATCAACCGCCTGGCTGAGCGTTACTCTCAGCTGGTGGCCAAAGATGCGGAGTATGCCGTCAAGACCATTCTGGATGCGATGACCAACGCCCTGGCGACCGGTCAGCGCATCGAGATCCGCGGTTTTGGCAGCTTTGCTCTGAACAGCCGGCCACCGCGTATCGGACGTAATCCGAAGTCGGGCGACAAAGTGATGGTGCCTGAAAAACGGGTGCCGCATTTCAAGCCGGGCAAGCAATTGCGCGAGCGGGTCGACGCGATGGTCGGGCAACCGATCATCGAGGACTAAAGCGTCTGATGAGTTAAAATAAAAGCGGCGTCTACGGATGCCGCTTTTTTTTAGAATTACTGAACAGGAAACCTGGCTAATGAAATTCATATCCACGATTATTGGATTCGTTCTTTTCGTCCTGTTTTTTGGCTTTGCCCTGAAGAACACGCAGGAAGTCGATCTGCATTTCTTCCTGCACTATGACCTGCACGGGCCTCTGGTCCTGATGCTGTTGGGCTTTTTCGTGGCCGGCGCCGTCCTGGGCGTGCTGGCGCTGACGCCCACCGTGTTCCGCCACCGCCGCGAAACCAACAAGCACAAAACCACCATCACCACGCTGCAGTCGAGCGCGCTGCAGGCCAACGCCCAGCCGCAGCCGGACAGCGTTAATACACAATAAACACACAATAAAAAACATCAAGCATGGAATTCGAACTCTGGTGGTTATTGGGGATCCCGGTCTTCTTCGGACTGGGCTGGGTCGCCGCGCGCGTCGACATACGTCAACTGGTGTCGGAATCGCGCACGCTGCCGCGCGCCTACTTCAAGGGCCTGAACTTCCTGCTCAACGAGCAGCCGGACAAGGCCATCGACGCCTTCATTGAAATCGTCCGCATGGACACCGAAACGGCCGACATGCACTTCGCGCTGGGCAATCTGTTCCGCCGCCGCGGCGAGACCGAGCGCGCCATCCGCGTGCACCAGAACCTGCTGTCGCGCCCGGACCTGCCGCAGGAGCAGAAGGAACACGCGCAGTACGAGCTGGGCATGGATTACCTGAAGGCCGGCCTGCTGGACCGCGCCGAGGAAACCTTCACTGCCATGGTCAGCGGCCAGTACGCGGTGCCGGCGCGTCGCGCGCTGCTGGAGATCTTCCAGCGCGAGAAGGAGTGGCCGCGCGCCATCGAGGCCGCGATCGGCCTGCAGGAATCGGGCGCCGGTGCGCGCCAGAAGGAAATCGCGCAGTTCTACTGCGAGCTGGCGCAGGACGCGCTGGTGCACATGCATCCCGAGGAGGCGCTGCCGCTGCTGGATAAATCGCTGCACGCCGACCGCGTCAACGTGCGCGCCACCATGCTGAGCGGCGACGCCCAGCTGGCGCAGGGCGATATCGAGGGCGCGCTGCTGACCTGGCGCCGCGTCGAGCAGATCAGCGTGCCGCACACGGCGCTGGTGGCGCAGCGCATGATGGATGCCTACCGCAAGGTCGGCCGTCCGCAGGAAGGCGTGAACCTGCTCAAGTCCTACCTGGAGCAGGCCTCGTCGATCGACCTGATCGAGGTGGTCTACAAGGCGGTGCTGGAGCTGGACGGCGTGGACGCCGCCAAGCAGTTGGTGAGCAACGAGCTGCGCCGCACGCCGACCCTGCTGGGCCTGGACAAGCTGCTGGAGGCGCGCCTGATGGATGCGCCGGCCAGCCTGGTGCCGGAACTGTCCATGGTCAAGAACCTGGTCCACGGTTATACGCAAAAGCTGGCGCGCTACCAGTGCAGCCACTGTGGTTTCAAGGCGCGCCAGTTCTACTGGCAGTGCCCGGGATGCAGCCGCTGGGAGACCTACCCGCCGCGCCGCACCGAAGAGCTTAATGTCATGAATTAAACACGGCGCCGCCGCAGTCGTTCCCGCGCAGGCGGGAACCCATGCTGAGTATGGCTTCCCGCTTGCGCGGGAATGACGGCGGGGCGGCGGCGCTGCTAACAAGAAGGCGGAACAAACATGAAAATTACAATTATCGGCACCGGTTATGTAGGCCTTGTCACCGGCGCTTGCCTTGCCGAGCTGGGCAACGACGTTTTCTGCCTCGACGTCGACCAGAAGAAAATCGACCTGCTGAACAACGGCGGCATCCCGATCCACGAGCCGGGCCTGGAAGAAATCGTCGCGCGCAACCGCGCGGCCGGCCGCCTGCAATTCTCCACCGATGTGGCCGCCTCGGTCGCGCACGGCTGCCTGCAGTTCATCGCGGTCGGCACGCCGCCGGATGAGGACGGCTCGGCCGATTTGCAATACGTGCTGGCCGCTGCCAGGAACATCGGCAAGTACATGACCGAGTTCAAGGTCATCGTCGACAAGTCCACCGTGCCGGTCGGCACGGCCGACCGCGTCAAGGCTGCGGTGCAGGCCGAGCTGGCCGCGCGCGGCGATGCGTCCAAGTTCTCGGTGGTGTCCAATCCCGAGTTCCTGAAAGAGGGCGCGGCGGTGGAAGACTTCATGCGTCCGGACCGTATCGTCATCGGCTACGACGGCACGCCCGAGGGCGAGAAGGCCCACGGCCTGATGAAGAAGCTGTACACGCCGTTCAACCGCAATCACGAACGCACCTTCTGGATGGACGTGCGCTCGGCCGAGTTCACCAAGTACGCGGCCAACGCCATGCTGGCCACCCGCATCTCGTTCATGAACGAACTGGCCAACCTGGCCGACCAGGTGGGCGCCGACATCGAGGCTGTGCGCCACGGCATCGGCTCCGATCCGCGCATCGGCCACAGCTTCCTGTACGCCGGCGCCGGCTACGGCGGTTCCTGCTTCCCGAAAGACGTGCAGGCGCTGGAACGCACGGCGCGCCAGTACGACCAGGACCTGCTGATCCTGCGCGCGGTGGAGGCGGTCAACGACAAGCAGAAGCTGGTGCTGGGCCAGAAGGTGGTCAAGCGCTTCGGCGACGATTTGCGCGGCAAGCACTTCGCCATCTGGGGCCTGGCCTTCAAGCCGAACACCGACGACATGCGCGAAGCGCCGGCCCGCGTGCTGATCAAGCAGCTGCTGGACGGCGGCGCCACCGTGGCGGTGTACGACCCGGTCGCGATGACGGAGGCCAAGCGCGTGCTGGAGCTGGACCTGGGCGCCGAAGAGATGGCGCGCATCCGCTTCGCCACCAGCCCGATGGACACGCTGGCCGCCGCCGAGGCGCTGGTGATCGTCACCGAATGGAAGGCCTTCCGCAGCCCGGACTTCGACCGCATCAAGTCGTCGCTGAAGCAGGCCATCATCTTCGACGGCCGCAATCTGTTCGAGCCGGAAGTGATGGCCGAGGCGGGCTTCGAATACCACGGCATCGGCCGTTCCATCCTGACCCGCGTGTGATTGTTGAAGAAGAGGATTCTGTGAGCACAGACGTTACGATTTATAAAGCACCGGCGCTGGAGCAAGTGCGCATCCTGGTGGTAGGCGATGTGATGCTGGACCGTTACTGGTTTGGCGACGTCAGCCGCATTTCGCCGGAAGCGCCGGTCCCCATCGTGCGCATCGAGAAGCGCGAAGCGCGCCTGGGCGGCGCGGCCAACGTGGCGCGCAATGCGGCCGCGCTGGGCGCACGCGCCGGCCTGCTGGGCGTGGTTGGCGCGGACGAGGCCGGCAATGAAGTGGAGCACATGCTGCAAAGCGGCGGCATCCACAGCTACCTGAAGCGCGACGACGCCATCTCCACCATCATCAAGCTGCGCGTGATCGGCCGCCAGCAGCAGATGGTGCGCATCGACTTCGAAGAGCCGCCGACCGACACCGTGCTGCGCGACAAGCTGCTGCAGTTCAAGGCGCTGCTGCCCGACTACGACGTGATCGTGCTGTCGGACTACGCCAAGGGTTCGCTGGTCAACGTGGCCGACATGATCGCCTCGGCGCGCGCCGCCGGCAAGGTGGTGATGGTCGATCCCAAGGGCGACGACTTCAGCCGCTACGCCGGCGCCACCGTGCTGACGCCGAACAAGTCGGAAATGAAGCGCATCGTCGGCAGCTGGAACAGCGAAGAGCAGCTGACCGCCAAGGCGCAGGCGCTGCGCGCCGAGCTCAAGCTGGACGCGCTGCTGCTGACCCGCTCGGAAGAGGGCATGACGCTGTACACTGACGGCCAGCAATTCCACATGCCGGCGCAGGCGCGCGAAGTGTTCGACGTCTCCGGTGCGGGCGACACGGTGATCGCCACCATGGCCGCCATGCTGGGCGCGGGCGTGGGCTGGAACGAGGCGGTGCAGACCGCCAACCGCGCCGGCGGCATCGTGGTCGGCAAGCTGGGCACGGCGACGGTCACGCGCGAGGAGCTGTTCAACGCTTGACGGCCGGGCTTTGACGCTTGTCATAAAAGCTTCATGAACGATCTGTCAACCGTCGCCGAGGCTGGCCGTTAAGGGTGTTCAAGGCGCGCTTGCCGCCTTTCACCCACCACGGAGATTGAGACATGTTCAAGAAACTTTTGCTGGCTGTTGCAACCCTGATTGCAACGATGGGCTTCGCTTTCGCGCAGGTCGACGTCAACAAGGCTGACGCGGCCGCGCTGGATTCGGTCAAGGGCATCGGCCCGGCCAAATCGAAAGCCATCATGGAAGAGCGCAAGAAAGGCGATTTCAAGGATTGGGCGGACTTCGAGAAGCGCGTGAAGGGCATCGGCGAGAAAAACGCCGTCAAGTTGTCGCAAGCTGGCCTGGTAGTGAACGGCAAGCCACTGGACGGCGCGCCAGCCGCCACGGCGCCAACCGCCAAGGCTGACAAAGCTACCGACAAGGCCGCCGCCAAGGCAGACAAGGCCGCAGCGAAAGCCGCCAAGGCCGACAAAGCCGCCGCAGCATCCGCTCCAGCAGCAGCGCCCGCCAAGTAATCGCGACGCACGCCGACAACCCGCAGCCTCAGCCGCTGCGGGTTTTTTGTTTGTGTTTTGTTTCTTGGTCAAAAATCGCCGGCGATCCGTGAGAAGATATTGCGATCTTTTCACCGGAGTCCGACGATGTATTGCAAGTCCCTCATCTTGTCCCTGCTGGCCGTCGCGCCAGCCTTCGCGGCCGCGCCCGACACCAATCGCCACCAGGCCCAGATCGACCAGATCGTGCGGGAAATTTCTCCGGCCCGCATCGAAGGCTATATCAACAAGCTGGTCGGCTTCCGCACGCGCCACACGATGTCGGACACGGTTTCCGATACCGAAGGCATAGGCGCGGCACGGCGCTGGATCAAGAGCGAGCTGGAGCGCTGCGGCGCGGCCCAGGGCGGGCGCCTGCAGGTGGCGTTCGACAGCCATGTGGCGCCAGTCTCCGCGCGCATCAGCCGTCCGACCGAGATCGTCAACGTGGTGGCGACCTTGCCGGGCACTCAGGCGGCGTCGGTGGACCGCCTGTACGTGGTGAGCGGCCACTACGACTCGCGCAACACCGACATCATGGACGCCAAGGGTGATGCGCCGGGCGCCAACGACGACGCTTCCGGCACGGCCGCCGTGATGGAGATGGCGTGCGTGATGGCCAAGTACAAGTTCGACGCCACGCTGGTCTTCATGACGGTGGCGGCGGAAGAGCAGGGCCTGCTGGGCGCGGCGCACTGGGCCGAGCAGGCGAAGCAGAAAAACCTGAACATCGCCGGCATGTTCACCAACGACATCATCGGCAGCTCGCACGACGAGCACGGCAAGGTGGACAACACGCAGGTGCGCCTGTTCGCCGAAGGCTTGCCGGTGCAAAAGGAAAACAGCGACGCCGTGCGCACGCTGATCCAGACCGGCGGCGAGAACGATTCGCTGTCGCGCCAGCTGGCGCGGGCGGTGAAGGAGGCCGGCGAGCGTTATGTACCCAAGTTCAAGGTCAACGTCATCCAGCGCCGCGACCGCTACCTGCGCGGCGGCGACCACATGCCTTTCCTGGAGCGCGGCTACGCGGCATTGCGCTTCACCGAGCCGGCCGAGGACTTCAACCACCAGCACCAGAACATCCGCATCGAAAACGGCGTGCTGATCGGCGACCTGCCGCAGTACGACGACTTCAACTACATCGCCCAGGTGGCGCGGGTGAACGCGGCGGCGTTGTCGTCGCTGTCGCTGGCGCCGGCCGCGCCGGCCAAGGTGCAGGTGCGCACCGCCAAGTTGCAGAACGATACCGAGCTGGTCTGGCAAGCCAACGGCGAGCCCGACCTGGCAGGCTACCGCATCGTCTGGCGCGACACCTCCGCGGCCGAATGGCAGGGCAGCCAGTTCGTCGGCAAGGTGACCGAATTTACGGTGCCGCTGTCGAAGGACAACTACTACTTCGGCGTACAAGCCATCGACAACGACGGCAACGCCAGCCCGGCGAGCTATCCGACGCCGTTGCGGTGATAACATGGCGGGATGACACTAAAAATCTCCCGCATCCTGCACGCAGGCTATGTCTTCGAATGCGACGGCACGCTGATCGCCTTCGATCCGATATTTGAAAACCCGTTCAGCAGGAATTGCCACGCCTTTCCCGACGTGCGCTTCGATCTTGCGCTGATACGCGGGATGAAACCGGACGCGGTCTTCATCTCGCATTTCCACGACGATCACTGCTCGCTGGAGAGCCTGGACCTGCTCGACCGCGCCACGCCGATCTACCTGTATTGCCTGTTCGACGAATTGTTCGCGCTGATACGCGAGCTGGGTTTCGTCAACGTGCTGCGGCTGGAGGTGGACGCGCCGGTGCAAGTCGGCGCGATCGAGGTCATTCCGCGCCGCGCGCTCGATGCCGATGTCGATTCGATGTTCCACATCCGCGCCGCCGGCCTGAATGTGCTCAACGTGGTCGATTCGTGGATGGACCCGGAGACGCTGGAACAGCTCAAGCCCTACGCGCCGTGGGACATGGTGCTGTGGCCTTTCCAGACCATGCGCGAGATCGATGTCATCGCGCCGTCGCGCGCGCAGGGCGGCGCGCCCGAGCTGCCGGAGGAGTGGCCGGAGCAGCTGCAGGCGCTGGCGCCGCGCCATGTGGTGCCGAGTTCCTGCCAGTTCGTGCAGGAGCCCTGGTCGTGGTACAACCATGCGCTGTTCCCGATCACCTACCGCCAGTTCGCGCGGGAGGTGGGCGCGTGGCTGCCCGATGCCGCCATCGTGCGCCTGAATCCATCGGTGTCGGTGGAGCTGACGCAGCAAGGGCTGGCGCCATCCGCGCCGCTGCCTTGGGTGCTGCCGGTCGGCGAGCAGGATGTCGACTACGAGTACGACGCCGATATCGTGCCGCCGCCGACGTCCGACATTGCCCGCCACTTCGCGCCGCTCGACGCCGGACAGACCGCGCTGGCGCTGGACTACTGCCGCAGCGGCCTGCGGGAAAAGTATGAGGACATGGAGCTGCCGCCGGACAGCTACTTCGCCACGCCGTGCATCTGGCAGCTCTCGGTCTACGACCACGAGGGCGCCGTGCGGCAGTTCCGCTACCGCGTCCACGGCGACAGCATCGCGCTCACCGGCGACGAGGAAGCGCCCACGTGGATGACCGAAATCCCCATCGCCAAACTGTATGCCGGCCTGGCGCTGGGCGAGTCGCTGACGTCGATGTACATGCGCATCAACGGCGCGCCGCCCGATGCCGATATCGTTGATGATCCCCTGATCCGCTGCCTGTTCAACGACGCCTTCGGCGCGTACCAGTCGGCGCAACTTCAACGCATCAATGAGAGGACCGCTCAATGACATTCGGCCGTGCCCTGCTTATCGCCGCGACTTTTTTCGCCTCCACCGCGCAGGCGCAATCGGTGGCCTTCACGTTTGACGATGGACCCAAGCTGGAAACCACGCCGCTGCTGTCGCCGCAGCAGCGCAACCAGGCGCTGCTCGGCGCGCTGGCCGCGCATCATGTGCAGGCGGCGCTGTTCGTCACCTGCGGCTACGGCGCGGACAAGCCGGAAGGCTATGCGCTGGCCAAGGCCTGGGGACAGGCGGGCCACGCGCTCGGCAACCACACGATGACCCATCCGGACCTGAACGACGCCAAGCTCACGCTGGCGCAGTACCGGCAGGAGGTGCAAGACTGCGACCGCATCACGTCGACCTTGCCGGGCTATCAGAAGTGGTTCCGCTACACCTTCCTGCGCGAGGGGAACACGCCTGAAAAGCGCGACGGCATGCGGGCGTTCCTGAAGCAGAGCGGCTACCGGAACGGCTACGTCAGCCTCGATACCAGCGACTGGCGGCTGAATGAAAAACTGACCGACGTGCTGCGCGCCGATCCCAAGGCCGACATCGAGCCGATCCGGCTGGCCTACCTGTCGCACCTGCGCCAGCGCGCCATCGCCTATCGCGACCTGTCGCGCAAGCTGGAGGGGCGCGACATCGCGCAGGTCATGCTGATGCACCACAACCTGATCAACGCGCTGTGGCTCAACGATGCGATCCAGCAGTTCGTCGACATGGGCTGGACCATCGTCACGCCGGCGCAGGCATATGCCGATCCGGTCTACCAGTTGCAGCCGGATCGCCCGGCGCCGGGACAGAGCCTGCTGCTGTCGATCGCGCGCACGCGCGGCATGGGCAGGTTCGAGGGCTGGGAGCGGCTGGTCGACGACGGCGATTTCGAGATCAATGCGCTGGCCGGCTCCGGCGGTGCGCCGGCGCGCTGAGAACTGCGACGTTGCAGCAGTGCGCGCCGCTGCCGGACCAGGCCGCATCAGCGCTATCGCCAAGAAACAACAGTCAGGAAAACCGTCCCGTACGGCGCGCCAGATTGGTGCGCATTGAGTCTACAATTGACTCAATAGTCGGGGGCGATCATGAAAAGCACATTCTCCATCAAGAATATTTTCATTTTGTTCTTTCTGGTCAGTCTGGCGCTGTCCTGCCTGACCTTGTGGGCGCTGGTGCGCATCTCGACCAAGGAGGCCGAGCTCAACCACGCCAACGAGGCGCGCTACCACTCCTATCTGCTGGCCGACGAATTACGGCAGAGCTCGGACGACCTGACCCGGCTGGCCCGCACCTACGTCGTCACCGGCGATCCCAAGTACGAAAAAGAATACCTCGACATCCTTGATATCCGCAACGGCAAGAAGCTGAGGCCGCAGCACTACGAGCGCATCTACTGGGACTTCGTCGCGGCCGGTGTCGACAAGCCCACGCCGGACGGCGAGACCGTCGCGCTGGCGGACCTGATGCGCCAGGCCGGCTTCACCGAGGAGGAGTTCGGCAAGCTGAAGGAGGCGCAGGCCAATTCGGACGGGCTGGTGAAGACCGAGGTCATCGCCATGAACGCGGTCAAGGGCTTGTTCGACGACGGCACCGGCAAGTTCACCAAGACCGGGCCGCCCGATCCCGAGATGGCGCGCAAGATCATGCACGACGAGCAGTACCACAAGAACAAGGCCAGGATCATGCGGCCGGTGAACGAGTTCCTGGTGCTGCTGGACCAGCGCACGGGCGCGGCGGTCACCAACGCGGCCCATAGCACCAACATGGCGTTCTGGACCGCGATCGCACTGCTGATCCTGCTGGTGGGCGCGTCGCTGCTGTGCCTGTTCATGATCTACCGCCACATCAAGCTCAGCTTTGATCACGCGATCGACACCGCGCGCAATATCGCCGAGGGCGACCTGAGCCACGACATCCGCGTCGAGCGCGACGACGAGGTCGGCCACCTGATGGATGCGATGAACACCATCAACACCAACCTGACCGGCATGATCGGCCGCATCCGCTCCAGCACCGACGAGATGCTCATGGCGACCGACGAGATCGCGCGCGGCAACGCCGACCTGTCCTCGCGCACCGAGGCCCAGGCCAGTTCGCTGGAGCAGACCGCCAGCTCGATGGAGCAGCTGACCGACACCGTCAAGCAGAACGCCGACAGCGCGCGCGCGGCCAACCAGTTCGCGGCCGACGCCTCCACCGTGGCGGTGCAGGGCGGGGCGATGGTGGCGCAGGTGGTCGACACGATGGGCTCGATCAAGGCCAGTTCCACGCGCATCGTCGACATCATCGGCGTCATTGACGGCATCGCGTTCCAGACCAACATCCTGGCGCTCAACGCGGCGGTGGAGGCGGCGCGCGCGGGCGAGCAGGGGCGCGGGTTCGCGGTGGTGGCGTCGGAGGTGCGCAACCTGGCCCAGCGCAGCGCGGCGGCGGCCAGGGAAATCAAGGAGCTGATCGGGGCGTCGGTGGAGACGGTCGATGCCGGCAGCAAGCTGGTGAACGACGCCGGCAGCACCATGACGGTGCTGGTGGCGTCGGTGCAGAAGGTGGCCGGCATCATGGCGCAGATCACCGAGGCCAGCCAGGAGCAAAGCACCGGCATCGGCGAGGTCAACCGCGCGGTGACGCAGATGGACGATATCACGCAGCAAAACGCGGCGCTGGTGGAGCAGGCCGCCGCGGCGGCCGAGAGCCTGCAGGAACACGCGCAGGCGCTGGCCCAGTCGGTGCAGGTGTTCCACCTGAAGGGCGAGGCGGCCAACGCCGCGCGCCGGCCGGGGCTGGCCCCGCCGCGCG